>NZ_JBFUBH010000023.1:0-60907 GCF_056405855.1 Pararhizobium sp. P1_E7
GGCTTGAGCGATGCGGATATGGGCCGTAAGCATGCCGAAGTTCTGCTGGAAGTCCTCAAAGGCGAGGGTTTTGCCCAGCCCAACCCGCGTCCGATGTTTCCCAATCCGCCGGGCCTGCTGCGCCTCGAGCCGCATTCGGAAGGTCTTCGCGACCGCATCTGGTGGGGGGCGAGCTCGAATGCCACGGCGGTATGGGCAGCCAAGCTCGGCATGAACCTGCAGAGCTCGACACTGAAGAACGACGAAACCGGCGAGCCCTTCCACGTCCAGCAGGCGGCGCAGATCCGCGCCTACAGGGACGCATGGAAGGAAGCGGGCCATACGCGCACGCCGCGGGTTTCGGTCAGCCGCAGCATTTTCGCGCTGGTGGACGATCGTGACCGCGCCTATTTCGGCTCCGGCAAGGATCAGGACACGATCGGCTATATCGACGACCAGACAAGGGCGATCTTCGGCCGCTCCTATGCCGCAGAGCCTGATGTCCTGGTGAAACAGCTCGTCGCGGACGAGGCGATCGCGGAAGCCGATACCCTGCTCCTCACCGTCCCCAACCAGCTGGGCGTCGAATACAACGCCCATGTCATCGAGGCGATCCTCAAGCATGTCGCACCGGCGCTCGGCTGGCGGTGAGGCGGGCCGTCGCGGCTAAAGATCGAAATGGGCGATAACGGGCACGTGGTCTGACGGGCGTTCCCAGCCGCGGGCTTCTTTCAGGATATCGACGCGGCTGAGAAGCGGGGAAAGATCGGCGGAGGACCAGACGTGATCGAGCCGGCGGCCGCGGTCGGCGGCTTCCCAGTCCTTGGCCCGATAGCTCCACCAGGTGTAGAGCTTTTCCGGAGACGGCGCGTGCTTGCGCATCAGGTCCACCCAGGCGCCGCCGGTGAGCACGGCGGTGAGGCCTTCTGTCTCGATGGGCGTGTGGCTGACGATCTTCAGAAGCTGCTTGTGCGACCAGACGTCGTGCTCCAAAGGCGCGATGTTGAGGTCGCCGACCAGGATGGATGAAATGCCGGCTTCGCTCTCGGCGTGCAGCAGCTTCATCTCGTCGATGAAATCCAGCTTGTGGCCGAATTTCTGGTTGATCGTCCGGTCCGGCTCGTCGCCGCCGGCGGGCACATAGAAATTGTGCAGGCGGATTTTTTTGCCGGATTTTTCAAAGACGACCGACAGATGCCGGGCATCGCCGACGCCGCAATAATCGCGCCGGTCGGTGAGTTCATGCAGCGGCAGGCGGGAAATGGTGGCGACCCCGTGATAGCCCTTCTGGCCGTGGATCGCGATGTGCTCGTAGCCGAGCGCCTTCAGCGGTGAAAAGGGGAACAGGTCGTTGGCAACCTTGGTCTCCTGCAGGCAAAGGATATCAGGCGACCAGGTTTTCAGGAGATGTTCGACCAGCGGCATGCGCAGGCGCACCGAGTTGATGTTCCAGGTCGCGATCGACAATGCCATGCGGGATTTTTCCTTGGACGGTTGATGCGGACGCCGCCCGTCCGCGCGTCATGTCATAGAAGCCTTCAGGGTTAAATGGAAGCAGTTCCGTTGGCTGAAACGGGCCACTGATCGACTGGGCCGGTTTGGTCAGAGAACTGGGCTGCGACCCGCGCCGGCCGGTCGAAACCTGGTGACGCGCAGCCGTAGCAAGGGTGCCGCAGGCGATCTTTACTTGCCGCGATTGTTGATGTCGTCATAGGGGATCTGAAAGACCTTGTCGTCCATCGGTACGCCGTTCTTGACGTTGAAGATCATCACCGATGTGTCCTTCTTCTGCGCGTCGGTGATCGTCCACTGGCGCAGGTCGTAAGTCTTCGGGTCGAACATCAGGGTGATCGTCGCATCGCCGAAGACGGTGCGGTCGCCAAGCACGATGGTGGTGAGATCAGCCTCTTCCTTGACGTCGCGCACCATCTTGCCGGTGAGGTCGATGTTATCGGACAAAAGCAGTTTGAGCGGTGTCTTTGACAAAGGATAGATATCCCAGGTCTTCATTTTCTGGTTGCCGATGACGACCGACTTGCCGTCGGCGATCACGCGCATCGGCGAAGGGGCTTCATAGTTGAAGCGGATCTTGCCGGGGCGGCTGATGTAGAATTTGCCGCCGGTCTGCTCTCCGCGCGGGCCGAACTGGACGAACTCGCCGCTCATGGTTTTGACGGAGGCGAAATGGTCGGCGATTTTCTGGGCAACGGCTGTCTGCGCCTGGGCGGGCTCGACGGGAAGGCCGGTGAAGCTCAAGGCCGCGAAAACAGCAAGACCGCAGGCGAAGGAACGGCGCGACAGGGACGGAAGCTTCGCATCCTGTTCAAAATGCCCGGTTTCGGTGTCTGTCATCGCAATCTCCTTCATTTCCAGTCTCATGTGGAGCGCAAGTGCGGCGCCTTCAAGGCCTTTTCTGCGCGCGTCTTCAATTCCCCGTGAGGGCGTCCGGGCAGTGTTTTCCCGCTGAACCGTGGTCTACCGCGAACGGGTTACCTGCCGGTGATGTCGCTTTCGGTCGGCACCAGGATTTCGCGTTTGCCAGCATGGTTGGCAGCACCAATGATGCCTTCCTGTTCCATGCGCTCGATCAGCGAGGCGGCGCGGTTATAGCCGATGCCGAGACGGCGCTGGACATAGGATGTCGATGCCTTGCCGTCACGCAGCACAATGGCGACCGCCTGGTCGTAGGGGTCGTCCGAATCGGCAAGGTTTGACGTGCCGGCCGGACCGCCGCCGTCTTCGCCGTCCTCGCCGTCATCCTCGGTGATGGCATCGAGATATTGCGGCGAGCCCTGGCTCTTCAGATATTTGACGACGTCCTCGACCTCGGTG
Organism: Pararhizobium sp. P1_E7; assembly: GCF_056405855.1. NCBI lineage: Bacteria > Pseudomonadati > Pseudomonadota > Alphaproteobacteria > Hyphomicrobiales > Rhizobiaceae > Pararhizobium > Pararhizobium sp. P1_E7. The sequence continues at coordinate 2,812 of NZ_JBFUBH010000023.1, forward strand.
TCGGAGACAAACGGGCCGTGGACACGCTGGATGCGGCCGCCGCCGGCCATGTAGAGCATGTCGCCCATGCCCAGCAGCTGTTCGGCGCCCTGTTCGCCCAGAATGGTGCGGCTATCGATCTTCGAGGTGACCTGGAAGGAGATACGGGTCGGGAAGTTGGCCTTGATCGTACCGGTGATGACATCGACGGACGGGCGCTGCGTTGCCATGATGACGTGGATACCGGCGGCGCGCGCCATCTGGGCAAGACGCTGGACGGCGCCTTCGATATCCTTGCCGGCGACCATCATCAGGTCGGCCATTTCATCGATGATGACGACGATATAGGGCATCGGCTGCAGGTCGAATTCTTCCGTTTCGTAGACGGCCTCGCCGGTCTGGCGGTCAAAGCCGGTCTGGACGGTGCGGCTGATCTGTTCGCCCTTGGCCATCGCCTGCTCGACGCGCGAATTGAAGCCGTCGATATTGCGCACGCCGATCTTCGACATCTTCTTGTAGCGCTCTTCCATCTCGCGCACGGTCCATTTCAGCGCGACGACGGCCTTCTTCGGATCGGTGACGACAGGCGAGAGCAGATGCGGAATGCCGTCATAGACGGAAAGTTCGAGCATCTTCGGATCGATCATGATCAGGCGGCACTGCTCCGGCTTCAACCGGTAGAGAATCGACAGGATCATCGTATTGATGGCGACGGACTTGCCCGAGCCGGTGGTGCCGGCGACCAGCAGATGCGGCATCTTGGCGATATCGACGATGACGGGCTCGCCGCCGATGGTCTTGCCGAGCGCCATTGCGAGCCTGGTCTTGCTGGTTTCGAAATCGCGCGACCCGATCAGTTCGCGCAGGTAGACGGTTTCGCGGCGCTGGTTGGGCAGTTCGATGCCGATGGCGTTGCGGCCGGGCACGACGGCGACACGGGCGGCGATCGCCGACATCGAGCGGGCGATATCGTCGGCAAGGCCGATGACGCGGGATGATTTGATGCCGGGCGCCGGCTCCAGCTCGTACATGGTGACCACCGGGCCGGGGCGCACATGGATGATCTCGCCCTTGACGCCAAAGTCCTCCAGCACGCCTTCCAGCATGCGGGCATTCTGTTCGAGCGCATCGGCAGACAAAGTCGCGTCGCGGGCGACGTTTTTCGGTTCGGCGAGGAAATGCAGGGGCGGCAGGGTGAAATCGTCATCGTCGGAGACGAGCGATGCCTGTGCCTCGCGCTCGATGCGCTGGCCGGTCTTCGGGCGGGGCGCTGCCGGAACAACGCGTGCCGTGGCCGACGGCATTGCAGGAGCCTGCTTGCGCGGTGCCGGTACCGGCGCCCAGTCGGCGGCGGGGTCGATACCGTCGTCCTCGTCGTCTTCAGGCAGGATGCCTGCCGGCACACGGCGGTTGTCGAGAGCGTGGAAATCGTCATCCTCGTCGTCCATCGATATAGACGGGGCTGCGACCGTGCGGCGTTCGCTGCGGTCCAGCGACGGCTCGACCCGCTCGGAGCGGGCGACAGTCTTCGGGCGCACCGGTTCGTTCAGCGTGCCGAACTCGTCGGTATTGAAATCATAGGGCTCGTCATAATCGCGTGATGCCGGCTTGCGGCGGCCGCTCAAGCCGAACAGGCGGCGGATGCGGGCCTGTGCCGTAAAGCGCATGTGAGTGAGCGCGCCGGCCATCACCATGAAAATACCCTCGGAATCGTCGTCTTCCGATTCGTCGCTGACGGTGCGGGCCTTGCTGGGCGCCGGTGCCTGCACGTCGACGTCGTCCTCCGGATCGGATACGCCGATGAGGCCGGCGCTGTAGATCAGGAAATAGGCGGCGGGAAGCGCAAACAAGACGGCGAGCACCGTGCCGAATGTGCCGGTGGGGTAGGTGCCGGTGAAAAGAGCGGGGAAACGCAGGATCATGTCGCCGAACACGCCGCCCAGGCCGTTGGGCAACGGCCAGGTGACCGGCGCGGGAACGCAGCTGAGCGCCGCAGAGGCCAGAACCGAGCCGATGAACCAGGCGCCGGCGCGCTTGACGATATGATCGAAGGGTTTGCCGGTGATCAGCACCAAGCCCCAGGCGACCACGGGAAGAAGCGCCACGACGCTGGCGATGCCGAAGAATTGCATGAAGATATCGGCGAAGGCGGCACCTGTGTAGCCGAGCAAGTTGGTCGGGGCGTCGGCGGTCGCATAGGAGAAGCTCGGATCGGCGACGTTCCAGCTCGACAATGCGGCGACCGCAAAGGCGAGGGCGGCGAACACCGTAAAGCCCGCCAGGGCGGCGACCTGTTTCCAGACGAATGTGGAAAGCACAAACCGGTTGGAACGGCTGTCGTATACCGCCTGATTGCTTCTGCTCATGATGACCTGCTGCCCGTTATTCTCAAAAACGCAATGCGCGCATTCGAAGGTAAGCAGATGAGGGTTAAAGCCCTATTAACCTTGACGCTTCCTTTACGCGAAACGGCGCAGCCCAGGCAGTTTTCCCCAGCCGGCCGCCCTTTGCAGCAACCGAAGCTTGCACGTGCGCAAAAAAAGGGCCCGGACGAGATGTCCGGGCCAAATGCGGTTTCGCCGAAACGGAACCGCGACGGGAGCGGATGCGAAGCCGGTTTTCCGGCTCCGCAAATGCCTTATGAGTGGTAGGCGGCTTCGCCGTGCGAGGAGAGGTCGAGACCTTCCCGTTCGGCTTCGACCGGAACGCGCAGACCGACGATGACATCAACGATCTTGTAGAGGATTGCCGAGCCGATGCCCGACCACAGGAGCGTGACGAGGACGCCCTTGAACTGCGACCAGACCTGGGTTGCCGTGCCGGCGTAGCTGGCTGCGAAGTCGGCCGTCGAATAATCGACGATGCCGGCGCCGCCGAGAGCGGGGTTGACGAACACGCCGGTGAGCAGTGCGCCGAGGATGCCGCCGATGCAGTGAACGCCGAAGACATCAGCCGTGTCGTCGTAGCCGAACTTGTTCTTCACGGTGGAGACGAAGAAGTAGCAGATCGGGGAGACGATGAGACCCATGACGATGGCGCCGATCGGACCAACGAAGCCGGCGGCCGGGGTGATGACCACGAGGCCGGCAACGGCGCCGGAAACGGCGCCGAGGATCGAAGCCTTGCCGCGGGTGAAGGTTTCGACGAGCGACCAGGAGACAACCGCAGCGGCCGTTGCGACAAAGGTGTTGATCATAGCGAGAGCGGCATAGGCATTGGCTTCGAGGTTGGAGCCGGCGTTGAAGCCGAACCAGCCGACCCAAAGAAGGGAAGCGCCGACCATCGTAAGCGTCATCGAGTGCGGCGCCATCATGTCCTTGCCGAAGCCGGTGCGCTTGCCGACCATAAAGGCTCCGACCAGACCGGCGATGCCGGCATTGATGTGAACGACCGTACCGCCGGCAAAGTCGATTGCACCGAAGCCGAAGATCAGGCCCGACGGATCGCTATAGGCGCTCGGACCACCCCAGAACCAGACCATGTGGGCGATCGGGAAATAGATGAAGGTCAGCCACAGGATGGTGAAGAGAATGACGGCGGAGAACTTCACGCGTTCTGCAAAGGCGCCGACGATGAGGCCGGGCGTGATCGCCGCGAAGGTCATCTGGAAGACCACGAAGGTGAGTTCCGGAATGGCCACACCCTTGGAGAAGCTTTCCGAGACCGTCGTCACGTCGACGCCGGACAGGAAGAGCTTCGAGAAGCCGCCGACGAAGGAATTTCCGGCCGTGAAGGCCAGCGAATAGCCGTAGGCAACCCAGACAAGCATCGCGACCGAGGCGATCATCAGCACCTGCATCATCACCGACAGCATGTTCTTGCTGCGCACAAGGCCGCCGTAGAAAAGGGCGAGGCCGGGAACCGTCATCAGCAGGACGAGAGCGGACGATACGAGCATCCAGGTCGTGTCGCCCTTGTCGACGGTCATGGCCGGTGCCGCTGCAGCAACGGCTTGCGTGGCTGCCGGCGCGGTCTCCTGCGCAAATGCGATGGCCGGAGCGAGCAGGGCTGCGGTTGCAGCGCTCACGCGTCCAAGAGAGGTGGAAAGTTTAAATGATGACATTGACATATAGCTCCCTGAACGGCCGTGACTTACAGCGCTTCTGTGTCGGTTTCGCCGGTACGAATGCGCACGGCATGGTCAATCGAGTAGACGAAGATTTTGCCGTCGCCGATCTGGCCGGTCTTGGCTGCTGAGGCGATCGCTTCGACGGCCTTGTCGACGATCTCCGTGGCGACAGCGATTTCGATCTTCAGTTTCGGCAGGAAGCTCACGGCATATTCCGTACCGCGGTAGATTTCCGTATGTCCCTTCTGACGTCCGTAACCCTTCACTTCGGTCACGGTCAGGCCTTGGATGCCAACGGCAGTGAGGGCTTCGCGAACCTCATCGAGCTTGAACGGCTTGATAATGGCCATCACAATTTTCATCTGGTTTCCCATCCTTGTTCATCTTCGGCTCGGGGCCGTCTCTCCTTGCCGCCGAGCACAAATCCCCAACGACCGCCCAATGCTATTCAAGGGGCGTGCCAGTTTGGGAACGGATGGTTAAGTCTATGAAAAGACATGAAAATGCCACATCCCGCCGAGAGCCTTCAGCGGAATGTCAAAAAATCGTCAATTTAAACGATGAAAAAATAAGCAGATTCAAAAAATCGGCGCTTTTTTATTCAGATGCCTTTTTCCGGATCAGACCCTCCTGGGCCACGGAAGCAATCAGCAGGCCGGAGCGGTCAAACAGGCTGCCACGTGTCATGCCGCGGGCGCCAAAAGCGCTGGGGCTGTCCTGCGTGTAGAGCAGCCAGTCGTCCATGCGGCAGGGGCGGTGAAACCACATGGCATGATCGAGGCTCGCCACCTGCAGGTCGCGGTCGAACACCGAGGTGCCGTGCGCATAGAGCGCGGTGTCGAGCAGCGTCATATCGGAAATATAGGCGAGCACCGCCGCCTGGATGTGGCGCTCGTCCGGAACGGCGCCGACCGCCTTGACCCAGACGTCCTGCGACGGTTCCAGTTTGTCGCGTGAGAAATAATGCTTCAGCGAAACCGGGCGAATCTCGATCGGCCGGGGGCGCTCCCAATAGCGGCGGATGGCCTCGGGCGCATTGACCAGGAATTTCTCCTTGATGTCCTTTTCGCCCATCAGCGTTTCGGGCGCTGCGACATCCGGCATGGTGATCTGGTGGTCAAACCCTTCCTCGTCGAACTGGAAGGAAGCCGACAGGGAAAAGATCGCCTTGCCGTGCTGGATGGCGACGACGCGGCGGGTGGCAAAGCTTGCTCCGTCGCGGATGCGGTCGACATCGTAGATGATCGGCACGGATGGATCGCCCGGCCGCATGAAATAGGCGTGCAGCGAATGCACGTAGCGGCCTTCGCTGACGGTGCGCTGGGCTGCCACCAGCGCCTGGCCGATCACCTGGCCGCCGAAGACGCGCTGCCAGCCGACCTGCGGCGAGCGGCCGCGAAACAGGTTTTCCTCCAGTTTCTCCAGATCCAGCGTTTGCAGTAGGACGTCCATCGGGGCGGGGTCGGGGCGCGACATTTCGGCAATCTCCAGGGATAGAACGGCCCCAGTGGTAGGAAGGAGCACGCCAATGATCTATATAGGAGGCAAGCAATGCTCAAGAGCGATGGGGCTCAAGAGCGACAGGGAGAATGAGAGATGATCGATGTGCTGATTGCCGGCGGCGGTTATGTCGGACTGTCGCTGGCCGTATCCATCAGACAAGCTGCGCCACATCTCGCCGTGACCTTGATCGACGGCGCGCCGGAAGGCGCCTGGCAGAAGGACGAGCGCGCCTCGGCGATCATCGCCGCTGCCTCGCAAATGCTCGATGTGCTGGGCGTCTGGGCCGGGATCGAGCCGGAGGCCGAGCCGATCAAGCGGATGGTCATCACCGATTCGAAGACGGCCGATCCGGTGCGCCCGGTGTTTCTCACCTTCGAGGACGAAAAGGTAGAGGGCCGGCCATTTGCCCACATGGTGCCGAATGTCGCGCTGGTTGGCGCCCTGCGCAAGGCAGCGCAGGAGCTGGGCGTCGAGATCCGGCAATCGGCGGCGGCTCAGGATTTCAAGAGCGGCGATCATGCGGTTTCGGTCAATCTGGCGAACGGCGACGTGCTCGATGCGCGGCTGCTGGTCGCCTGCGACGGCGTGCGCTCGAAACTGCGCGATGCCGCCGGCATCAAGACCGTCGATTTCGATTACGGCCAGTCCGGCATCGTCACCACCGTCGAGCACGAACGGCCGCATGACGGCACGGCGGAGGAACATTTCCTGCCCGCCGGCCCGTTTGCGACACTGCCCTTGAAGAACAACCGTTCCTCGCTGGTCTGGACGGAGCGGACGCGCGATGCCGACCGTCTGATCGCCAGCGACGACCTGGTGTTCGAGGAAGAGCTGGAGCGCCGCTTCGGCCACAAGCTCGGCACGCTGAAGGTTGTCGGCGGACGCCGCGCCTTTCCGCTCGGCCTGACGCTGGCGCGCGATTTCATCGCCCCGCGCTTTGCCCTTGCCGGTGACGCCGCCCACGGTATTCATCCGATTTCCGGCCAGGGTCTCAACCTTGGCTTCAAGGACGTGGCGGCGCTGGCCGAAACCATCGTCGATGCCGACCGCCTCGGCCTCGACATCGGCTCGCTGGCCGTGCTCGAACGCTACCAGAGCTGGCGGCGCTTCGACACCTTCCGCATGGGGGTGACCACCGATGTGCTGAACCGGCTGTTTTCCAACGATGTCACGCCGGTGCGGGCCTTGCGGGATTTCGGGCTCGGCCTCGTCGACCGCCTGCCATCGGTGAAGTCGTACTTCATCCGCCAGGCGTCCGGGCTTGGCGGGCAGAGCGAGCCGAAGATGCTGGGCGGGCAGCCGATCTGAGCGGTGGGTATCATGTTTGCGGATAAACGCCCCTCCCCCTAACGCTCCCCGCATGCGGGGAGAGGGGACTTGCCGGAGTTGCCCGCCTGGTCCTTCTCCCCGTCATGACAGGGAGAAGGTGCCCGAAGGGCGGATGAGGGGCTTTCGAGCCATGCGCAGATTCATTCGCAAACAAGGGAGCGACCGAGAACTCGTGAGATTGAATCGAAGCCTCAGTCCTCGATCTTGCGCGCCTCGGAAATCAGCATGATCGGGATGCCGTCGCGGATCGGGTAGGCGAGGCGGGCCTTTTCCGAGATCAGTTCGTTCTCGGCGGCATGGTAGCTCAGGCGGCCCTTGGTCAGCGGGCAGACGAGAAGTTCGAGCAGTTTGGGATCGACCCGGCTGGTCCTGTCTTCCATCGCTTTCGCCCTATTGCAGCATGGTTTCGATATCGCCGAAATTGCGGGCAAGCACGATCTCGGTGATGGCGATCAGCGTTTCGGCGCGGGTCTTCAGATCCGGCGCTTCGAGCAGCGCCTGCTTTTCCGCCGGGCCATAGGGTGACATCATCGCCATCGAATTGACCAGCGTCAGGTTGCTGGCGCGCTCGACGCTTTCCCAGTCGGCTTCCAGCTTGTTGGCATCGAGATAGGCCTTGAAGGCTGCCAGCAATGCGTCACGGTCGACCTGCGCCTCATCGTCCGGGCCGGTGAGGTCGGTGGCAAACGGGGCGATCTTGAAGCAGCGGTAGCCTTTTTTCGCCAGAGGAACCTCGTCGAACAGGCGGAACCGGCAGATGCCGGTGAGCGAGACGATATAGCGGCCGTCCTCCATCTCCGCAAACGACGTGACCCTGCCGACGCAGCCGACCTGGCAAAGGGCCTGTACATGCGCCTGGCCCGGCTCTTCGCGAATTTCGCCGAACGACGGCTGGATCATGCCGATCAGGCGGTTTCCGGCCAGCGCATCGTCGAACATCGAAAGATAGCGCGGCTCGAAAATGTTGAGCGGCAATTGCGACCCCGGAAGCAGGAGCACGCCCGTCAGCGGGAATACCGGAAGCGTCTCCGGTAGGTCCTGAGGCCTCAGATAACGTGCATTTCCAACTTGCATGTCTCAATTCACCCCGTCGCTGTCAGGCGTTCGTGTGGCGGCCCTTGTGGCGTCACACCGCCTATCGACAAGAAATGGGGCACCAATCCTAAATCTCAAGAGAGAGTGTCACAAAGGTGCACCTGATAAGGCGGCGCAGGCAATAGGAGGTGCTGGCGCTACGAAAACAGGATCGAAGACAGCTTGCGCCGTGCCGACAGCGTTGCCGGATCCATCGGTCCCCAGACATCGAAGAACTGCAGCAGTTCGCGCCTTGCGCCGTCATCCTCGAACGTCCGGTCGCGTTTCATCACCTTGAGGAGATGATCGGCCGCAACCTCGCGGTCACCCTCGACATTGCGGATCTTGGCGAGCTTGATGCGGGCGGCGTGATCGTCGGGATCGGCTGCGAGAGTTTGCTCCAGCGCATCGGGGTCGCCGAGTTTGCGGGCTTCCTCGATCTGGTCGAGCTTTTTCACAACGGCGGCGATGCCGGCATCCTTGGCAAGCTCTTCGGAAAGCCCGGTCAAAAGATCGCGCGCCTGCTGCGCTTCGCCTGCGGCAATCATGCAATTGGCAAGGCCGCTCAGCGCTGCCGCATTTTCCGGATCTGCCTGCAGGACGGCGCCAAAAAGCCCTGCCGCGTTCTGCAGATCGCCCTGATCGAAAAACGTCTTTGCCTCGGCCAGCGCCGCATCGATCTCGGCCTGCTGGTCATCGACCACCGGACCGGCGATCTTGTCGATGAATTCGCGGATCTGGCTTTCGGGTACGGCACCCATGAACCCGTCGACCGGCCTGCCGCCCGAAAAGGCGATGACGGCGGGAATGGACTGGATGCCGAGCTGGCCGGCGATCGAGGGATGATCGTCGATATTCATCTTGACCAGCCTGACGCGGCCCTGTGCCTCGGTCACGACTTTTTCGATGACCGGGGTCAGCTGTTTGCAGGGACCGCACCAGGGCGCCCAGAAATCGACCAGAACGGGCTGCTGGCGGGAGGCTTCGAGCACGTCGCGGGTGAAATTGGCGGTCGTGGTTTCCTTGATCAGCTCGCCGGCCGGTGCGGCCGCCGCCGGAGCCTGTGCCGGGGCGGCACCATAGCTGGCCGTCGCCGTCATCTGGTTGCCGTAGGATGCTGCATAGGGATTGTCGTTGCCGCTCATCGTGTCTCCTCGCGGACATCCGCGTCCGTCTGACTTTCTTCCCGTCAAAGATCGTATGTCAGGACGTCACTTTCAAGACAAGTGGTTCGTGTCCCGTCGCCTCGATAAAGCGCAACAGGTCTTTTGAGGCAATCGACGTCGTCGCGTCGTTCACCAGCGGATGGCAGTTGACGATCTCGTCCTTCATCAGATCCGTATCGATGATGATCTTCACGTTCTGCCCGGCATCGTTGATCACGCCGAAGGCGGTGACCGCGCCGGGGATGACGCCCAGATATTCCATCAGCTTTTCCGGCCGGCCGAACGAGACCTTGCTGGCGCCGCCGATGATCGTGTGCACCGTCTTTAAATCCACGGTGGCGTTTTCCTCGACGGTCAGAAGAAAATAATTGTCCTTCTTATCCTTTACGAACAGGTTCTTGGTGTGTCCGCCGGCAATGGCGTCCCGCAGCGCCACCGATTCGGCAACGGTGAAAACCGGTTCGTGCCGCATGGTCTGATGCGCGATGCCGAGGCCGTCCAGAAACGCGAACAATTCGTCCTGTGTCTTTGGCTGCATTTCACTCATGACGGCTTCCTTCTGGTTTGAAAATGGCGGTCTTCCTTACGGTGAAGGGCAAAAAACCGCAACATTCCACAGAATGCAGGCTGCAAAACGCCTTGTTTTCAGGGGCTTGCGACATTTCTTCAAAAAATTATTGGATCGACCGTCATTTCCCTGTTGCATTTGAAAATCGTCTGGGCCATATAGCCGTCGTCGCAGCAAACAACAACGCAGCGGCGCCACGGTCCACCGACTACCCCCGGACCGAGGTTGATGAGCGGGTGTAGCTCAGGGGTAGAGCACAACCTTGCCAAGGTTGGGGTCGGGCGTTCGAATCGCCTCACCCGCTCCATTTTCTCTTCAAAGAGCATCAGAGCCTTTGGTTACGTGACGATGAAATCGTAGCGGCCAAATTTTCCGTCGTCAGTCGGGCTGACATTGAGCAACAACGATGCGTTGAATATTCGGTCGCGTTCATTGAGCGGCTCACCTGGAAAATAGAGCTGCGTCGTCAGCACGCTCCCGCCGGGCCGTTGGACTTTCAGGTGGTAGTGCCGGGTGCGACCAGGATATGTCCCCGGAACGATCGTATCGAACCACCATTTCCCTTCACTATCGGTGAATTGATGTCCGCGGAGTTTGTAGCCACTATTGTCGTAGAGCCCCTTTTCGTTGGCATGCCATAACTCGATCAACGCTTTTGAGACGGGCCGGCAGTTCTCGGTCAGCACGTACCCAGCGAGCGTCATCCTTTCACCGCCGGGTGCATCGCTCGCGAAGTCCTGTTTTTCAGGGCTTTCCGGGGTAAAATAGGGGCCTTCTGTTTGCGCTGGCGTCAGATCGTCGTCGTCACCGCAAGTTGGTGTCAGTGACAGCCGTGCCTGAGCACCGGCTGCGTGGGCGAGTCCCGGCAGCACAATGGGCGTGGCAACGAAGCCGATAAGAAAATGTCGCCGGGTGGGCATGGCGCTGTATCTCCCGAACACGGAAACCGAGATTCTTGCGGCTCCATAGGGCGGAAGTGAGGCGTGCCTTTCTCCTGCTAGGCCGTCCTGCGCCGCCGTGTTTGCTTGATCTTCGCTAGTCAAAAAGGTCCCGCTATCAACCCCTTCCCACATAGGGCATCTGCGTTGCCATCACCGTCATCGTCAGCACATTGGCGGTAAGCGGCAGGCCGGCCATGTAGACCACCGCGTCGGCGACCAGATTGGCGGGGATGGTCGGTTCGCTGGCGATCTCGCCATTGGCCTGCAGGACGCCGCTGCTCATCTTCGATGTCATTTCGGTTGAGGCATTGCCGATATCGATCTGGCCGCAGGCGATGTCGAACAGACGGCCGTCGAGCGCGGTCGATTTGGTGAGACCGGCGATCGCGTGTTTGGTTGCCGTATAGGGCGCCGACATCGGGCGTGGCGTCGAGGCCGAAATCGAGCCGTTGTTGATGATCCGGCCGCCACGCGGCGTCTGCGTCTTCATCAGCTTCATGGCCTGCTGGGTACACAGGAAGGCGCCGGTCAGGTTGGCGGCAACGATGGCGTTCCACTGTTCGAAGGTGATGTCTTCCATCGGCACGGCCGGCAGGCCCATGCCGGCATTGTTGACGAGCAGGTCGAGACGGCCGAAATCATGGCGGATGGTCGAAAACAGGGTGGCGACCGCCTGCGGATCACCGACATCGGCAGCGAACGCCCGTGCCGTCCCGCCGGTCAAGTCCGACATTTCTTTCGCGGCGTGCTGGAGAATATCGAAGCGCCGGCCCGAAAGGACAACCGTGTAGCCGTTTTTCAAGAGGGCCTCGGCAATGGCGCGGCCAATGCCGGTGCCGCCGCCGGTAACCAGGGCGATCTTCCTTTGTCCTGTCTCAGTCATTGCTCGACCCTCCCGCCCGTGTCGACCTAAGATAGGCGCCTTGAGCGCCGCATCAAGCCCGGTTTCTGCCGACCCCACGCAACGGGCGAGCGAAACGGAGTTTCACCCCGCCGGCCGTCCCGAGCCCGGCATGCCCCTCACGGCGCCTCAGCTTCCGGTAAAGACGTAGTCGGTTTCCTGGCGGAGCGTATCACCGGGCCGCAGCACGGCGTGCGGGAAATTGGCATGGTTGATCGCGTCCGGCCAGATCTGCGTTTCCAGGCAAAATCCGGCGAACGGGCCGTAGTGGCGGCCTTCGAGGCCGGGCACGGCAACATCCATCTTGAACCCGGTGTAGAATTGCACGCCGGGTTCGGTGGTGCGGACTTCCAGTGATACGCCGGAATTGATGCTGCGCACCAGGGCGGCCGACTGTTTGGGGCCGCGCGTCTGCGACAGGCAGAAATTATGGTCGTAGCCGATCCTGTCGCCCTCCAGCTGGCGGCGCATCGGGGTCATGGCGCGCAGGTCGAAGGCGGTGCCATCGACCGCGCGGATCTCGCCGGTCGGGATCTGCAGTTCATTGGTCGGCAGATAGCTATTGGCGGCGATCATGACGTCATGACTGAGCGCATCGGCGGTGCCGTCGAGATTGAAATAGCTGTGCTGACAGACGTTGCAGATCGTCGCGCGGTCCGCCGTGCTCTCATAGACGACGTTAAGCACGCCGCCATCGCTCACAGTATAGGTGCAGGTGACGGTGCAATTGCCGGGATAGCCGGCGCGGCCATCGGGATCGGTAATCTGAAGCACGACGCGGTTTTCCGCCTGCTCAACGACCGTCCAGAGCTGCCTGGCGATGCCGTCGCTGCCGCCGTGCAGGTGGGTCACCCCGTTTTCATTGCATTCCAGCTGGTAAGGCACCCCGTCGATGGCAAACCGGCCGCTGCCGATACGGTTGGCATTGCGGCCGGGTGTTGCGCCGAAATAGGGGGAATGATCGAGATAATCCCGGAAATTTTCGAAGCCGAGCACAAGAGGGGCCGCATGGCCGGCAAGGCGCAGGTCCTGGATGACGGAGCCCCAGGTGAGGACATGTGCGGTCAGTCCGCCGCCTCTGATGGTAATGCGATGCACGGGCTCGCCGGACGGCATATGGCCGAACACTTCAGTCTCTGTCTGCACGGCCATTCTTCCTCCACTAATCCTGCTGCACAATTCTCTAAACCGGCTCGGCTTAAGGAAAAATTATGCAGCAAATTTAAAGTGCTACGGCGACCTTTGCGCGGCGTGAATGACGCGCGGCGCTGTAGGCGGCAAACTGCGTCATTTCGCTGAAGGCGGCAACCGAAAAGTCATACAATTCACGGTCGATTGGCAGGCGCTGGTGTCGTGCCGTCTGCGCTGTGAACATAGGGCCTGTTCAAAACGTCTTCTGGTAGATGATGAAGGGTGTCTTTTCAGCGATCCGGTCGTAAAGCGTGCGGGCATTGGCGTTGAAGTCCTGGGTCATCCAGTAGACTTCCCCGGCCTTTTCCGCGTTCGCCCTGGCATAGACGGCTTCGATCAGCGCGCGGCCGATGCCCTGTCCGCGCACATCCGGATCGGCGAACAGGTCCTGCAGGTAGCAGATGGAATTGCTGTGCCAGCAGGACCGGTGAAAAAGAAAATGCGCAAGGCCCACCGGCCTGCCGTCGAGAACGGCGAGAAATCCCGCATATTCATTCGCAGCACCGCTCAAAAGACGCGAAAAGGTCAGCGCGTAGATGTCGTCCGGCAACGTGGTTTCGTAGAAGGCGAGATAGGCCTTCCACAGCCGGCGCCAGTCTTGCTCGTCGCCGGGTTCGATGGGGCGGATGGTAAGGGGTGCGGTCAGCGTCTGTCCTTCCCGATATCGGCGAGATCAAAGGATGTCGTCTGGTAGATATCGTTGATCCAGTTGCCGAACAACAGGTGTGCGTGGCTACGCCAGCGGTTCTGCGGCGTCAGCGACGGGTCGTTGTGGGGGAAATGGTTGTGCGGCATCTTGATCGGCACGCCGGCATCGACATCGCGGAAATATTCGTCCGACAGCGAGGTCGAGTCATATTCGACATGGTTGAAGACATAGAGCCGGTTGCCAGCCTTCTCGTGCACGAAGCAGACGCCCATCTCGTCGGATTCCATCAGGATCTCCAGCGCGGGCCTTTTCTCGATGTCGGCGCGGCGCACTTCTGTCCAGCGCGACACCGGGATCTGGAAATCGTCCGAGAAGCCGCTGAGATAGGGTGAGGACGGGTTGAGATTGTGGTGGCGATAGACGCCGAAGGCCTTTTCCTTCAACGTATATTTCGGCACGCCATGGAAATGATAGATCGCCGCCATCGCGCCCCAGCAGATGTTCAGCGTCGAATGGACGTTGGTATGGGTCCAGTCGAGAATCTGCTGCATCTCTTTCCAATAGGTGACGTCTTCATAGTCGAGCGTCTCCACCGGCGCGCCGGTGATGATCAGGCCGTCGAATTTGCGGTGCTTCACCTCTTCCCAGGTCTCGTAGAATGCGAGCAGATGCTCTTCCGGCGTGTTCTTGGCCTTGTGGCCGCCGAGCCGGATGAGAGAGAACTCGACCTGCAGCGGCGTCGCGCCGACAAGGCGCGCCATCTGCACCTCGGTCTTGATCTTGTTCGGCATGAGATTGAGCAGGCCGATCTGCAGCGGCCGGATGTCCTGGCGGATCGCCGCGGTTTCGGTCATCACCCGCACACCCTCTTTGACGAGGGTTTCGAAGGCGGGCAGCGTATCGGGAATCTTGATGGGCATGGGCAACACTCGGGTCTACGAACAAGCGGGCTTCGGACTGGCCGGCACAAAAAAACCGGCAACGACAAATCGCAACCGGCCCCGCTTGCTTGCGCACGCACGGCCCTTTAGCGACTTATTTAACGTGGCTGCAAGCCGGCCGGCCAAATCACCACGAGAACATTCAATAGCGCCTGTCCGCGCGCGAATCAATATGCGGCGCCCATCTCGCTGAAACGGACGCCGTGTTGGAAAACAGCGCGTTGGAAGGGGCGCTGAAAGCTGCCGCCTCAGGCAAAGGGGAGTGACGCATGCCCGTGCCCGGCGACCACGTTAACGATATACATGCGCTTGCGGAAAGATTATCATCCCATGTCTTTGTGAATGAATTTCCGGCCGCACACAGCCTGTCACGGCACTAACGGAGAGACGGATGAGTTCCCTTTCGCTTGGTCCAGCGGATGGTGATACCGCAGGCATCGAAAAACCGCTTTCCTACAACGGGCAGAAGCCGTCTTCTGCTGTGGATTTGAGCGTCCAACGCATTCTCGAGGCCCTTCCCGAGCCGATCTATATGACGGATGCGAGGGGCCGGATAACGTTCTACAACAGCGCTGCCGTCGAAACGTGGGGCGTTCGACCGGAGATCGGCAGGAGCGAATTCTGGGGATCGTGGAAGCTGTATTGGCCCGATGGCACGCCTTTGCCTCACGACGAATGCCCAATGGCCACAGTCCTGAAGGAAGGGCGCGCCAAAAGAGGATTGGAAGCGGTTGCCGAACGCCCCGATGGCACGCGTATTCCTTTCCTGGCATTTCCAACACCGCTCTTTGACGAAGCCGGCAATCTCACCGGCGCCGTCAATATGCTGGTCGACCTCACGGAACGAACAATCGTCAATGAGACGGCACAACGGTTTTCGGCCATCGTCGAATCCTCGGACGATGCGATTATTGCCAAGGATCTCAAGGGCACGATCATCAGCTGGAATCGTGGTGCGGAGCATCTGTTCGGCTATACCGCAGCTGAAATCATCGGCAAGCCTATAACCATCTTGATTCCACTGGATCGGCACAACGAGGAACCGGACATCCTCGCCCGCATTCGCCGCGGCGAACGCATCGACCACTACGAGACCATCCGGCGGCGCAAGGACGGGACCCTCGTCGAGATTTCCCTGTCGGTGTCTCCGATCAGAAGCCGTGACGGCAGGGTTATCGGCGCTTCGAAGATCGCGCGTGATATCACCGAGCGCAAGCGCGCAGAGGAGCTGCAGCACCTTCTCATCCGGGAAATGGACCACCGTGTCAAAAATCTGTTCGCACTGGCGAGCAGCGTCGTCTCCCTTAGCGCCCGCTCGGCAGGCACGCCGGCAGAACTGGCCTCGACTGTTCGGGACCGGCTGAACGCGCTGGCGCAAGCCCACGCATTGACGGTTCCATCGACCTGCGAAGCGAGCGGGAGAACCGAGCAGAGCACGACGCTGCATCGATTGATCGAAACGATCCTGGCGCCCTATCATACCGGCTTGGACAGTCCCCAGCCTCGTGCCGTTGTCACCGGTCCGGATATTCCCATCGGCGGTGCAGCCGTTACGAGCTTTGCATTGCTGTTGCATGAGTTTGCGACGAACGCCGCCAAATACGGAGCGTTGTCCGTGGCCGAAGGCGTGCTCAGTATCTCCTGCCGCGAGGAGGAGGACCGCTTTATCCTGACATGGACCGAGCGCGATGGGCCGCCGGTCGACCGGCAGGCCGATGGAGACGGGTTCGGCACGCTGCTTGGCAAGGCGACGGTGCGAAACCAATTGGGCGGCGAGATCGTCCGCGTGTGGAAGCCCGAGGGCCTATCGATACGGCTTACCGTGGCGCGCGATCGTCTGGGTGTTTAATAATTCCGGCGGCGCAGTCGACGATTGTCCTACCCCTCGATCTCTTCCCGCAGCATCTCCAGTTCGAGCCATTCCTCTTCCATCCTGGTGATCGAAGCGCGAAGTTTTTCGAGCTCGGCGGCGAGCGCCGAGAACCGGGTTGGGTTCTTCGAAAACAGGTTGGGGTCGGCCATTTCCTTTTCGCGCTTGGCGATTTCAAGTTCGGCCTTTTCCATGTCCTTCGGCAGGTTCTCGAGTGCGAATTTCTGTTTGAAGGAAAGCTTGCCCTTGCCGGTCTTTGGCGCAGAGGATGAGGAGTCGCTGCCGGTGGCGGATTTGGCTTTTTCGGCTTTTTCCGCGCGCTTCTTGTCGTCGGCGACGCCCTTGCGCTGCGCCATCATGTCGGAATAGCCGCCGGCATATTCGATCCAGCGGCCGTCCGGCGCGTCCGGGTTGGCCGGCGCGATGGTCGAGGTGACGGTGCGGTCGAGGAAGTCGCGGTCGTGGGAGACGAGGATGACGGTGCCGGAGAAGCCGGCGACGATTTCCTGCAAAAGGTCCAGCGTCTCGATGTCGAGGTCGTTGGTCGGTTCGTCGAGGATGAGCAGGTTGGTCGGCCGCGACAGGATGCGGGCGAGCATCAGGCGGGCGCGCTCGCCGCCCGACAGGTTCTTGATCGGGGTTCTCGCCTGTTCGGGCTGAAACAGGAATTCCTTCATATAGCCGGTGACATGGCGCTGTTCGCCGTTGACGAGCAGGTTTTCGCCGCGGCCGTCGGTGAGGTAATGCGCCAGCGTGTCCTCAAGGTTCAAGTCCTCGCGGCGCTGGTCAAGCGTGGCGATTTCGAGGTTCGTGCCAAGCTTGACCCAGCCGCTGTCGGGCTTGATCTGGCCGGTCAGCATCTTCAGGAGGGTGGTCTTGCCGGCACCGTTCGGGCCAACGAGACCGATGCAATCGCCGCGATGGACGCGGATCGAGAACGGCGCGACGATACTGCGGCCGCCATAGGTCTTGGTGATCTGATCTGCCTCGATCACCAGCTTGCCGGATTCGCGGGCATCCGAGACAGTCGCCTGGACCGAGCCTTGCGGCCCGGAATGGCCGCGGTGTTTGGCGCGCAGGTCCTGCAGCGCCCCGAGGCGGCGCATGTTGCGCTTGCGCCTTGCCGTCACGCCATAGCGCAGCCAGTGTTCCTCGCGTTCGATTTCCTTGCCGAGCTTGTGCTGTTCGATCTCTTCTTCTTCCAGCACCTTGTCGCGCCAGGCCTCGAAGAAGCCAAAGCCCTGGTTCAAGCGGCGCGACTGGCCGCGATCGAGCCAGACGGTGGAATTGGAGACCTTTTCGAGAAAGCGCCGGTCATGGGAAATGACGACGAGGGCCGAGCGGCTTTTGATCAGCTCGCCTTCCAGCCATTCGATGGTGGGGAGGTCAAGATGGTTGGTCGGCTCGTCGAGCAAAAGGATATCCGGCTCCGGTGCCATGACGCGGGCCAGCGCTGCGCGGCGGGCTTCGCCGCCGGACAGCTGGGCGGGATCCTCGTCGCCGGTCAGTCCGAGATGTTCCAGAAGATAGGCGACGCGGTAGGGATCGTCGCTGGGCCCAAGGCCCGCTTCGGCATAGGCGCGCACGCTGTCGAAGCCGTCGAAATCCGGCGCCTGGTGCAGGTATCGGATGGTGACGGAGGGATGGCGGAAGATTTCGCCGGTCTGCGGTTCGGCAAGGCCGGCCGCCATCTTCATCAGGGTCGATTTGCCCGAACCGTTGCGGCCGACGAGGCAGATGCGGTCGCCCGGTTCCACCTGCAGGTTGGCGCCGGCCAAGAGCGGCGTGCCCCCGAAGGACAGGAAGATATCGTCGAGTTTCAGAATGGGTGGCGCCATGGTCAGGCTCCCGAAAAGTCTTGAGGACGGGCAAGAATCAGCGCCCGGCCGGAGGAAAGGGTGAAGCGGACGGTGCCTTCGGCGACATTGGAAACAGTGCGCGAGGAGCCGAACGGCAGATGGAAATCCTTGAGCGGATAACGGGCGCCTTCGATCGAAAGACCGGTCAGCGTATCGAGCCCGAGGATGGAAAACAGGCTGCCCTTCGGCAGGCCGATCTTAAAGGTGCCCGGCAGAAGCGGATAGGCTTCCTCTTCGCCGGAGGTGAGGAGCATGTCGATGCCGTCTTCGGCGAGCTTGGCCGCATAGAGCAGGTGCATGAAGGCATGGTCGCTGCGTTCACCGCTAAGCGCGCCGGCCAAAATGAGTTTTTGGGCGCCGCGTGCCAAGGCGCCGGCAACGGCAATCTCGCCGTCGGTCTCGTTCTTGGCGGAGGGGTATGGCTCGCGGATGACATCTGGCCATTCGGCGATCAGGGTTTCCGGCGTGGAATCGAAATCGCCGACCCAGAGTTCCGGCTTGAGGCCCAGCACCTTGGCATGGCGCATGCCGCCATCGGCCGCAATGACGCGGGCGCCGGCCAGCTGGGCGGCGAGCCTGTCCGTCGGCGTCAGCGGGCCGCCCATCAAGATTACAAAAGCCTGTTTGCTCATGGCGCAAGGCCATAGCGTAAACAGGGGCGCAAGGGGAAGGGGCAGGCGTGTATTTGCTTATGGCTTGGCGGCCGTCACGCTATCTTCCTCTTCCCCCGCTGGCGAGAAGAGGAAGTTGACCTCGTCAATCCGTATTGTCCTTCTCGCGGGTGCTGCAGACCCGTTCGAACGATGTGACGAACCTGTCGAAGAGGTGGGAAAAGGCGGTCACGTCCTCTTCCGGCCATTCCGTCAGCACGCTTTCGATGACGCCGCGCTTGACCGCCTGTATCTCGGCCACCAGCTGCTGGCCAAGCTCGGTCATCACGACGACGATGCGGCGGGCGTCGGCCTGCGAGGCTTCGCGCCTGAGTGCGCCGCGCGTCACCATTTCGCCGACGATGCGGCTGGCGCGCGAGGGGTCGATCCGCATCATTTCGGCAATGGTGCCGACCGTTACCTCGCCCTCCGGCCTAGCCCGCCGGACGGCCTCGAGGACGTCGAGATGGGTGATTTCAAGGCTCGGCGCGACATTGCTGATGACCAGGCGGGCGAGCACCCGTCTGCCGACCATCGTCCGCCAGCGGCCCATCGATTGAGCGATCAAGGCGCGGCTGGCCTCCGGTTCCCCGGTTTCTGTGGTGTTGTCCAATGTGGAAGATGCGTGATCCATGCCTCATCCTAGCAAAACGAGCCGGTTTCATAAAGCATGAATATGCGTTGCGCATAAATGTGCTGTTGACAATTATATGCTAAGAGCACATAAATTGCCGAAAGCAACCGGATATCTCTGATGGACATGCATGTCACACCGGCGCCGCTCGTATCGAGCCCCGCGCTTCGCCTGACCCTTTTCTTCTTCCTGATGACGGCGCTGTTCATGGCGACGCTCGACAACCAGATCGTTGCGACCGCGCTGCCGACCATCGTCGGCGAGTTCGGCCAGATGGAACGCTTCGGCTGGATCGGCTCGGCCTATCTGCTTGCCACCTGCGCCGTCATGCCGCTCTACGGCAAGCTCGGCGACCTGTTCGGTCGCAAATATGTGATGATCGCGGCGGTAACGATCTTCACGCTGGGGTCGATCGCCTGTGGGCTCGCCGTCTCGATGAACACGCTGATTGCCGCCCGCGTGCTGCAGGGGCTGGGTGGCGGAGGCATCATGGTGTCGATCTTCTCCATCAATGCCGATCTGTTCGAGCCACGCGAGCGGGCGAAGTACCAAAGCTATTCCAGCCTCGTGCTGATGGCGTCCGGCGCCGTTGGTCCGGTGCTCGGCGGCACGATGAGCGACCTGTTCGGCTGGCGTTCGATCTTTCTCATCAACATTCCGATCGGCATCGCGGTGCTTGCCGGCCTGTTCATCTTCCTGCCCTATCGCCGTCCGACGCGCCGTCCGGCGATCGATTATGCCGGAGCGATGCTTCTGGCCGGTACGGTCACCTGCGCCGTGCTCCTGGGCGATGGCGCCGAACTGTTCGGCTCGTTGTTTTCGCTCGGCAGCCTGGCGATCGTTACGCTCGGCGTGGTTTGCGCGGCAGCCTGGGTCTTTGTCGAGCGGCGGGCGCCCGAACCGATCGTGCCCTTGACACTGTTTGCCAATCCGACTTTCAGCCTGATGCTGGTGATTTCGCTGGCGAGCGGCGCCGTCGGCATCGGCATGGTCAATTATTTCGCGCTGTTCCTGCAAACGACGACCGGGCTGACGCCGTCGCTCGCCGGGCTGCTGTTCATCATGCTGACCGGCGGCATCGTCTGTGGCTCGCTGACGGCGGGGCGGCTGATTTCGCACTCGGGCCGCTACAAGCCGTTTGCGATCGTCAGCGCCAGCCTGACGGTGCTGGCACTGACGATCTTCTCGCAGATCCAGCCCGGCACGCCGCTTCTTGTCATCTGCGCCGTCATGGCGCTGCATGGCATCGGCATCGGCTTTGGCCAGCAGGTACCGATCATCGCCGTCCAGAACATTGCGTCGCGCGGCGATGTCGGTGCCGCCACCGGTGCCGTCACCCTGTCGCGCATGGGCGGCGCCTCGATCGCCATCTCGATCTACGGCGCCATCATCGCGGCAGGCCTCGCCCGCGGGACGACAGCGATCCCGGGTGTCGCCGATGTCGAGAAACTGACGCCGCTGGTGCTGTCGATGCTGCCGGAAGCGACGCGCCAGCTGGTCGCGCAAAGCTATACCGCCGCCTTCATGCCGCTGTTTCTGACGGCCGGCGGCATTTCGCTGATCGCGCTGATCTCGGCCATCAGCCTGAAGGCCGTGCGGCTGCCGCAAAAGCCGGCGGCGTGAGGGGATTAACCCACCCCTTGCCACCGACCACTTGCCAAGCATTTCGCCCGGGTCTAAACCTCCTCCTGCTCTAACGGGGTGCCGTTCGTTCCTTGGGACGTTCGGCTGAGAGGCTTTGTCAAGCCAACCCGAAGAACCTGATCCGGCTTGTACCGGCGGAGGGATTAGACGGCACAATTGAGCGCCCTCTTCCCAATTTTGGATTTATAAAGGAGGCGCGGATGCGCAAGGCAATCATTCCATTCATCGCGGTATTCGCTGCCCTCGCCACGCCGTTTTCCACTTCTGCCGAAGACAAGGTGCTGACGGTCTACACCTATGAAAGCTTCACCAGCGAATGGGGGCCCGGCGCCAAGGTCGCGGAAGCGTTCGAGAAAACCTGCGGCTGCAAGGTTTCCTATGTCAGCGTCGCCGATGGCGTCGAGCTCCTGACCCGGCTGAAGCTTGAAGGCGCGTCCTCCAAGGCCGATATCGTGCTTGGCCTCGATACCAATCTCGTTTCCGAAGCCAAGGCGACCGGCTTCTTTGCGCCGCACGGTATCGATACCTCGGCCGTCAAGGTTCCCGGTGGTTTCAGCGACGATACGTTCGTTCCCTATGACTACGGCCATTTTGCCGTGATCTACGACACGCAGGTGATGAAGGAGCCGCCGAAGAGCCTGAAGGAACTGGTCGAGGGCGATGCGAACCAGAAGATCGTCATCGAGGATCCGCGCACCTCGACGCCGGGGCTCGGCCTGCTTTTGTGGGTGAAGTCGGTTTATGGCGACGAGGCCGCCGCCGCCTGGGCAAAGCTCAAGGATCGTGTGCTGACCGTCACCCCCGGCTGGTCGGAAGCCTACGGCCTGTTCACCAAGGGCGAGGCGCCGATGGTGCTGTCCTACACGACCTCACCGGCCTATCACATGGTCGCCGAAGGGACCGACCGCTATCAGGCGGCAGCCTTCTCGGAAGGTCATTACATCCAGATCGAAGTGGCCGGCATGACGAAGGCTGCCAAGGACCCGGCGCTGGCCAAGGAATTTCTTGCCTTCGTCACGGGGCCTGAGTTCCAATCGATCATCCCGACAACCAACTGGATGATGCCGGTCGCCGCCGTCAAGGAGCCGCTGCCGGAGGCGTTTAGCAAGCTGGTGACGCCGGAAAAGACATTTTTGATGTCGTCCGACGAAGTTGCCGCCAACCGCAAGGCCTGGATCGACGAGTGGCTCGCCGCCATGAGCAAGAACTGATACGGTCGGGGAGCGACGGTTTCCTCTTCTTCCCAGAGGGGATCGTTGCATAACCCTGGCGCATCCTTGTGTTGGTCGCCGGTGAACCTGCCTCTGCGCCGCCAGCCCATTTGGACTGCGGTGCCAACACAGGCAGGGGATCACATCTCAGCGATTTGCAACGGTCCCCTTGAGAGGGAAACAGGGAGCATTCAGTTGCTCAAGCGCTGATCTTCTCTGCCTGCCGCTGGAAGACATGGGTGAGAAACCGGTCCATCCAGGCGCGCAGCGGCGCGTCGTGGTCCATGCGGCCTTCCAGATGGGCGCGGCCGAGTTGCGCACCGGGCAGTTCGAACCGGTGCGCGCCATGCACGACCCAGCGATGCATCATTACCCGCGTCAGTTCGCCATGAAACTGGATGCCCCAGGCATTGTCGCCATAGCGGAAGGCCTGGTTGGGATAGATACTGCCGGAGGCGAGCAGTTCGGCGCCCGCAGGCAGGTCAAAACCTTCGCGGTGAAACTGGTAGACCATCGACGGCCATTCCATCAGGGCGCGGCCTTTTTCGGTGGCGTGCAACGGATACCAGCCGATTTCCGCCTGCCCTTCATGGTGCGGAGCGACCACGCCGCCGAGATGGCGGACCAGCATCTGGGCACCGAGGCAGATGCCGAGGAAAGGCTTGTTTTCGGTCAAAGGGACGGAGAGCCAGTCGATTTCGCGGCGGACATAGTCCTCTTCGTCATTGGCGCTCATCGGCCCGCCGAAAACGACGGCGCCGGCATGCCCATCCAGCGTGGCGGGCAGGGGGTCGCCGAGCACCGGGCGGCGGATATCGAGGCTGAACCCCTTTTCCAGCAGCAGGTGTCCGACACGGCCGGGGCTGGAGTGTTCCTGATGCAGGATGATCAGGACCGGCTTGCCGGTGTTGCGCCCATAGAACGTGCGGTCGTCGAAAAGCATTTCACTTTTCCTGTTGCGCGGTGGTCTCCTCCACGATGTCCAGCTTGGCGGCCACCTCCTGCCGCTTGATGATCCTGTCCCTGCCGGAAACGCCGAGCAGATCGGCGATCCGCCAGATCACGTGGTCTTCCATCTCGCTGCGCTTGCCATCGGCATAGACAATCTCCCACAGCATGCCGACGAGGTCTATCCGCTGCTCCTCGGAAAAATGCCGTTTGATGTCGGAGGTGAAGCGGAAGAAGTCGATGGCCTGGCTTTCGGCGGTTTCGCCCGCGGCGATCAGCGCGTCGAGTGCCGCATCGTCCAGCTTGTAGTGATCCTTGATCATCGAGCGCACCTTTTTACGCTCCTTCTCGTGGATTTCGCCGTCGGCCTCCATCACCTGGATGCAGAGCGCCATGATGGCGATCCGGCGGTCGCCCGGCTCTATCGCCGACGGCCCGCTGCCGGTCAGATTATCGAGGAAAGTTCGAAAACGTTCAAACATGCTTTTCCGTCAAAAAAATTTGGGTTTCTTTTCAAAAAAGGCGAAATGTCGTCTTTTCCAATGACTTGTTGTTGTCATCGCGAACACCGGGATCATCAGGCGGACGGCCGAAGAAGGGTTCGACGACATTGTCCTCTTTTTTGCCTTCAGCAGGTTTGGCTGGGGCCGTCCTTGTTGTCGGCGGCTGGCGCTCGACTTTCACCGTCTGCGGCACGATCACCGATTCGCTCGGCGCCGGCACGGCGATGGTCCTGACCGTTTCCGGCGCTGTGTCTCCGGCTTCGATCACAGGACTGGTCTTGAACGGTGTTGCGGCTCGTTCAGGCTGCGGCTCTTGACGCGGATGGACCACCGCAACCGGCGGCAGGCTGCGAATCGCAGCGTCTGCGGCGTCGGGCGTGCCTTCCTCGACCGGCCCGGCAATCTGGGCGATCGGCTGCTTCCATTCAAAGGCGTCGAGGCGGCCGCTGACCGGCGAGACCGGCAGCCATTCCGGCGCTGTCACACCGTCGGCGGTCCAGGCCGGATCGCGCGGGCTTTTCAGCGCCTGGTTCATCCAGTGGCGGATACGGCCGTCATCGCCGGTATCGGCTTCCTCGATATCGGCGAGCAGCAGAAAGACGCCCTCATTCGGCTGGATGCGGGCGGCGGCCTCCGCCTTGGAGCGGGCAAGCGGCAGTTGGCGCGCTTCGAGCGCACTTTCGGCAACGGCGGCGAGCGCCACGGGGTTGTTGGGTCTCAACGCCTCCAGCTTATTGGCGCGCTTCAACCGGTCGGCGGCCGAATCGCCGCTGCGAGCGCGGACATAGAGCCTGGCGACTTCCGGATGCGGGTCCTGTTTCCAGAGCTTTTCCAGGATGGCGGCCGCCTTGCGCAGATTGTCCTCGCGAAACAGCGCCTTCGCGGCGACCAGTCCGGCGGGTATCAGGCCTTCGGCAAGCTTCAGCGCCGCCGACGCATCGTCACGGGCGCCCTTCGGATCGGCTTCCAGCTTTTCGGCGGCGCGGGCGGTCAAAAGCACGGCCTTCTTGCGGTCGGCTTCCTTACGCTCGATGACATGTGCCGTGCGGCTCTGGTCGAGGAGGCGGATCGCTTCATCCCACTGGCCGGTCTGGCTGCGATAGTCCAATGCCGCCAGCGTTGCCCAGGGCAGGTGCGGCGCCTTGTCGGCGGCGCGCTCGGCATATTGGCGGGCCGCTTCGTTGGCGCCCAGCCGCTTGGCTTCGAGATAAAGGCCGCGCAGGCCGAGTTCTCGGGTTTCCGGATCGTCGGCCATCAGCTCGAATTTCTTGCGGGCGTCGTCGTATTTGCCCTCGATCAGCGCCGTCTGCGCTTCAAGCAGGTGGATCAGCGGCTCCTGGTCGGAACTCAGGAACCCATGGGTGCGGGCGGTCATCTTGCGGGCAAGCGCACTGTCGCCGGCCCCGGCGGCAATCAGACCGGTGGAGAGCGCCTGATAGCCCCGGTCGCGCTTGCGGGCGCGGAAATAACGCGAGATCGAATGGGGGGAAAGCCAGACGACACGGAGGAACCACACGACAATCAGAACGGCCGCGATCAGCGAGGCAAGCAGGGTTGCCGCCACCATCAGGCTCATCTCGATGCGTTGGCCCTGCCAGATCAGCGACAGTTCGCCGGGACGGTCGGCCAGCCAAGCAAAGCCGGCACCAAGCGCCAGAACGATGAGGACATAGAACAGAATACGGATCATGAACTCCTCCTTAGCCCTGGTTGGCCGTCATGGCACCGGCAACGGTGGCGCCGATCAGACCCTCGACGCGGATACGTTGGTCGAGCTTCGTCTTGAAATCGGTACCGGCTGCCTTTGCGGGCTCCGGCAAGGCGGCCCATTCGAGGCTCGCGCCCTTCAAGTCGCCATTGGTCAGCTTGTCCTCGATGCGGGCGACGACGGCTTCAGGGCCTTCGCCCTCGACGCTGCCGACGGGGCGGATGCGGATAGCTAAGGAGGCGCTGTCCATGAGACGAGAGAAAATTCCCTGATTGGGATCGCTGTGCTGCGTTGCCTCCAGCATCGCATCGGCAACCGCCGGGAAATCGCGCACCAGATCGGCGCGGGGCGCGATGCCGGTCTTGGCATCTTCGGCGAGACCGGTAACGGCCGGGTCGCTCGCGGCGATGCTCTTCAGCGCGTCCAGTTCGGCAAGGAACGGTCCGCCGCGGTCAATCGCCGTCTTCAGCGCGGTGACGGCCACGGCGCGGGCCAGCTGAACGTCGCTCGCCGGTTCGTCGATTTTCTTTTCTGCGGCATCAAGCCGGGTCGAAAGCTCGGATTTCGCCGTCTCGGTGGATTGCTGCGCATCGGCCAGCGCCGATTTCAGCGTGGCGATCTCGCCGGTCAGGTTGGCAATCCGGGCATCGAGTCCCGAAACATCGGCGGCCGCGCCGTTTCCGGCTTCAGCGGCCGTCTTTTCAAGCGCGGCGATACGGGCCTCAAGCGTGCCGAGATCGGCGGCCGCCTGCGGAACGGGTGCTGCGGCAAGCTGGGCCTTGAGGGCTTCGATATCGCTGGCAAGGCTCTGCTCGATGGCCGTGTTGCCACCGCCCGGACCAAGCGAGGGCATGACGCCAGCATATTGCAGGCCGCCGGCGCCGACAAGCGTGATCAACCCACCGAGGATGCCGGCGGCAAGGGCGCCTGAATTGGACACGCGGCGCGGTTCGGCATGGAACGGCCGGGCCGGGTGTTCCGCCGCTGTTGCGGCCGAGGTCGGCTCTTCGGCAAAGGCTGCCGCTGCAGCCTCGGCGCGCGCGTCCTCTTCATCGGCCTCGGGCGCATCATTGTCTTGTTCCGGAATGTCGGCCGGCTCGGGAATGTCGGCGCGCACGGTTTCATCGGCTTCGCCGGCGCGGATTTCAGCCGCCTCGTTGACAACCGCTTCGCGTTCAGCGGCGGCATCGGTTCTGTCCGCGCCTTCGGCTGCCGCCGTGTTGGCTTCCAGGTCGATCGTCAACGGCTCCTGATCGGATTTCGAGCGGCGCGGAGGTTTTTCCGGTCCCATGATGATCTCTTTCCGTTATCGCATGAACGTGACGTACTGTCTTATACCAAGTCTCTATCATCGAGACTTGGTATTAAACCTAGACATGCGGCAGGGATAGGGAAAGCCCCCAAGCGACAATTCCTTGCCTGCCCGTTGCAGTGAGCAGGCGCCGTTGCTCCTTGCCGAAACTGTCAGAGCAGGGCGAGAAGCGCCTCTTCGGAGGGCTCCGTGGCAATGGCGACCGGACCGAAGCCCGAGGGTATGGCGTTTGCGACATGCTCGCTCAGGCAGATCAGCCGGATACCGGAAAGCGCGCCTGCTGCCTTAGGGGAAAGCAGGGCGAAGA
Organism: Pararhizobium sp. P1_E7; assembly: GCF_056405855.1. NCBI lineage: Bacteria > Pseudomonadati > Pseudomonadota > Alphaproteobacteria > Hyphomicrobiales > Rhizobiaceae > Pararhizobium > Pararhizobium sp. P1_E7. Next base: position 29,769 of record NZ_JBFUBH010000023.1, read on the forward strand.
AATGCCGTGCTGTTTCGTGCGAATAGAACAGGGCCACGTCCGGGATGGGCGGGCGAAGCAGCCGTTCGACGGTTTCGGGCGCATAGGCGATGGCGGACATCCGGTAGGTTTCGGCCGTGCGGCAAGCGATGCCCGCTGCCCGCAAACCGGCCTCGAAAGCAGGCGAGCGCGGCGAGCCGGCAAGATAAACAAGGCCGCCGGCGAGGTTTGCCGATGCGGCTGTGACGATCCTGGCCAGGGACACCCCGGTGCCGCTGCCGGAGATAACCGTTCGGAAGCCCATTTGCCGCGCCGCCTGCGCGGTTGCCGGCCCGACGCAGTAGACGGGTGTTTGCAGATACGGCGCAAGCTCGGCCTTTTCGGACGCAAGGGCGCGAAAGGCCTCGGCGCTGGTCACCGCAATGGCGCTGTGGGGATGGGCAAGCGCCTCCAACGCGGCCTGCGGCTGATGGACGGCTTCCATGACCGGCAGAAGCACGGCCACGTGCCCCATCGCTTCGAGCCTTGCCGCCGTTGCCGCCGCCGAAGGTTGCGGCCGGGTGACAAGAACGCGCAAGGGGACAGGCATGGCTCAGGTCCAGCTCGAAAAGAAATCCGGTCCCGCATCGATGCGGATATCGTCACCGGCTTTTGCGCCGAGCTGTTCGGCATCGGATGCCTTGCCTTCGGTGCTCACGCGAAAAGACTCGCTGCCGTCCGGGGTCAGGACCATGCCGGAAAAGCGGATCGTGTTGCCATCGGAGACGGCGTAGCCGGCGATCGGCGTGCGGCAGGAGCCGTCGAGCGTTGCGAGAAACGCCCGTTCGCAGGTCACGGCTTCATGGGTTCTGCGATCATTGACCGCTTCGAGCAGCGCATTGACCTTGCCGTCGCCGATGCGGCTTTCGATACAGATCGCGCCCTGCGCCGGCGCCGGTGGAAATATCTCCGGATCAAGCAGTTCGGTCGGCACATTGTCCTTGCCCAAACGCTTCAGGCCGGCGAATGCCAGAAGCGTCGCATCAACCTGCCCTTCCGCCAGTTTTCTCAGCCTTGTATCGACCAGGCCGCGATAGGTGATGACGTTGATATCCGGGCGCAGACGCTTGATCAGCGCCTGGCGGCGCAGCGACGAAGAGCCGATGGTGGCGCCTGGCGGCAGGTCCAGGAGTTTCGCGGCGGTACGGCCGACAAACGCGTCGCGGGCGTCCTCGCGCGGCAGATAGGCGGAAAGGAACAGGCCGGCCGGCAGCTTGGTCGGCATGTCCTTGGAGGAATGCACGGCAAAATCCAACCCGCCGGAGATAAGCATATCCTCCAGTTCCTGGGTAAAAAGACCCTTGCCGCCGATCGCCGCCAGCGAGCGGTCGGTGATCCGGTCGCCCATGGTCGACAGCACGACGATCTCGAACATTTCGGACGGCAGGCCATGCACGGCCATCAGCCGGTCCCGCGTTTCATGGGCCTGCGCCAGCGCCAGGGGACTGCCCCGCGTGCCGATCCGGAAAGGTTTTGTTTGCATCCACTGCGATCCGTTGTTACCGGAGTTCCGTGTATCCGCCTTTCCCCGCGACCGCAATATTCGAGTAAACTGCCCATGTCCGCCCGCCTGCGTATCCTTGGTATCGAAACAAGCTGCGACGAGACCGCCGCTTCGGTCGTCGTGCGCGATGAAAACGGTCATGGCGAGATCCTTGGCGATGTGGTTTTGAGCCAATTGGAAGAGCACAGCGCCTATGGCGGCGTGGTGCCCGAGATCGCCGCGCGTGCCCATGTCGAGGCGCTCGATACGCTGATCGAGGAGGCGCTTTTGCGCGCCGGCGTGACACTGTCGGATATCGATGCGATCGCCGCCACCAGCGGCCCGGGTCTGATCGGCGGCCTGCTTGTCGGGCTGATGACCGGCAAGGCATTGGCGCGCGCCTCTGGAAAACCGCTCTATGCCGTCAATCATCTGGAAGGCCACGCGCTGACGGCGCGGCTGACTGACGGGCTCGCCTTTCCCTACCTGATGCTGCTCGTTTCCGGCGGCCACACGCAGCTCATCCTTGTGAAGGATGTCGGCGTCTACGAGCGCTGGGGCACCACCATCGACGATGCACTGGGCGAAGCCTTCGACAAGACGGCGAAGCTGTTGGGCCTTCCCTATCCGGGCGGTCCGGCCGTCGAGTATGCGGCAAAAAGCGGCAACCCGGACCGGTTTTCCTTTCCGCGTCCGCTGGTCGGCGAAGCCCGCCTCGATTTTTCATTTTCCGGTCTGAAGACGGCCGTTCGCCAGGCAGCCCAGTCGATAGCACCGGTGAGCGAGCAGGATATTGCCGATATCTGCGCCTCCTTCCAGAAGGCGATTTCGCGCACGCTGAAGGATCGCATCGGCCGGGGGCTTGCCCGGTTCAAGGCGCAATTTTCCGGCACTGTCGAGCATCCGGCGCTGGTGGTTGCCGGCGGTGTTGCAGCCAATCAGGTGCTGCGGGCAACGCTGCAGGAACTCTGCGACAAGAACGGCTTCCGTTTCATCGCGCCGCCCTTGCAACTGTGCACAGACAATGCGGCGATGATTGCCTGGGCAGGTGCCGAACGGATGGCGGCGGGATTGCCTGCGGATGATCTGGATGTAGCGCCGCGTTCGCGCTGGCCGCTGGATCAAGATGCGAAGGCCCTGATCGGGTTCGGCAAACGGGGAGCGAAGGCGTGATGGCAGACGCGGTGTGGACGGATCGTATTGTCGTCGTTGGTTCCGGCGCGTTCGGAACGGCGCTGGCTGCTGTTGCAGCCGCATCCGGCAAGGTGCCGGTGACGCTGCTGACCCGCCGCGAAAGCATCGTCGAGGATTTCAAGGAAACCGGCCGCAACGACAGCGCCCTGCCGGGCATCGACCTGCCGGAAACGCTTGATGTTTCCGACGATCCGGCAGTGCTTGAAGGGGCCGGCATCGTTCTGTTCGCCATGCCGTCGCAGGCGCAGCGCGAAGCGGCTCGATCCCTTAACGGGTTTATCGGCAAGGGTGCGGACGTGGTGATCTGCGCCAAGGGCATGGAGCGCGCCAGCGGGCGTCTGCTCACCGATGTCGTTGAGGAAGAATTGCATCTGCAGAATGTCGCGGTGCTGTCCGGGCCGGGTTTCGCCGCCGATATCGCCAAGGGCCTGCCGACGGCCATGGTCATTGCGGCCGGAAGCATCGAGCGCGCGGCGGATCTTGCCGAGGCGCTGTCGGGCGCGACGTTCCGTCTCTATCCCTCCGCCGACCGTATCGGCGTCCAGCTGGGCGGCGCATTGAAGAATGTGCTGGCGATCGCGTGCGGCATCGTCGAGGGTGCCGGCCTTGGCGATTCGGCCCGGGCGGCGCTGATTTCGCGCGGACTGGCCGAAATGTCGCGCTTCGTCGCGGCGCGCGGCGGCGAGGCCGATACGGTGCGCGGCCTGTCGGGTCTTGGCGATCTGGTGCTGACGGCGACCAGCCACCAGTCTCGCAATTTGCGTTACGGCATTGCGCTTGGCCAGAGCGGCAGCGCCAAGGGGCATTCGGGCGAACTGGTCGAAGGCGCGTTTGCAGCCTCGGTCGCTGCCGATGTTGCCAGAAAGCTCAGCGTCGATATGCCGGTGACCGAGGCGGTGGCTGCGATCATCGATGGAAAGATGGATGTGAAAACGGCGCTGGAACAGCTGATGTCGCGCCCGATCACGCAGGAATAATCACTCAAGGAGAATACGATGCTGTTTGCCGTTCTGTGCACCGACAAGCCGAATGCCCTGCAGGTGCGGATGGACGCCCGTCCTGCGCATGTAGAGTTTCTGAACGATCTCAATGCCAAGGGCACATTGGCCTTTGCCGGTCCGTTCCTTGACGATGCAGGCAAGCCGAACGGCAGCCTGGTGGTGATCAAGGCGGAAACGATCGAGGACGCGCGGACCATCGCCAGCGCCGATCCCTATGCCAAGGCCGGCCTGTTCGCCAATGTCGATATCAAGCCCTGGAACTGGGTCTTCAACAAGCCGGAGGCTTGAGCGTGGGTTACTGGCTTTACAAGTCCGAGCCGTTCAAATGGTCCTGGGCGATGCAGAAGGATGCGGGCGCCAAGGGAACCGAATGGACCGGCGTGCGCAATTATCTGGCGCGCAACAACATGCGGGCCATGCAGATCGGCGACAAGGGCTTCTTCTACCACTCGAACGAGGGGCTGGAGATCGTCGGGATCACCGAAGTCTGCGCACTGTCGCATCCGGATTCGACTGCTGATGGTGATGCCCGCTGGGACTGCGTCGATATCCGCGCGGTCTGCGACCTGCCCAACCCGGTGTCGCTAAAGGACATCAAGGCCAATCCGAAATTCGAGACGATGGCCCTGGTCACGTCGATGCGGCTGTCGGTGCAGCCGGTTACCGAAGAAGAATACCTGGAAATCTGCCGGCTTGGCGGACTGGATAATCCGCCGCGGTGATGTGTTTCACCTTTAATAATGCCCCTCATCCGCCCTTCGGGCACCTTCTCCCCGTTTGACGGGGAGAAGGGACTAGCGGCGACCTCCGTCGTCCCCTCTCCCTGCTTGCGGGGAGAGGGTTAGGGTGAGGGGCTCTCACTTAGCGGACGCCGCCGGATAGTACCCGGCGCAACCAACCGGAATCCAGACCACCCGATGAAAACCGATCCCGAAACCTTCATCCGTGCCAATACCGATATCATGACGCCGCCGCATGTGCCGGAAATCCGGCTGCATCTGGCCAGCGAAGCCCATGATCTGTGGCTGAAGACGGAGGAAGAGTTGGAGGAAATCGGCTTGCCGCCGCCGTTCTGGGCTTTTGCCTGGGCAGGCGGACAGGGGCTGGCGCGCTACATTCTCGATCATCCCGGGCTGGTTTCCGGCAAGCGGGTGATCGATTTCGCTTCCGGCTCAGGCCTGGTGGCGATCGCGGCGATGAAGGCGGGGGCTGCCTCGGTGCTGGCCGTCGATATCGACCCCTGGACCGAAACCGCCATCCGGCTGAACGCTGCGCTCAACGGCGTCGACGTCTCATCGGCGGCGGTCGATATCATCGGCGCCGGGCGGGACGCGGACGTCTATCTTGCCGGCGACGTCTTTTATGACAAGGCATTTGCCGACAGGATCGTTCCCTGGTTGACCGCCCTTGCCGAGGACGGTGCCGATGTCCTCGTCGGCGATCCCGGCCGCGCCTATTGCCCGCGCGACCGGATGGAAATGCTGTCGACCTATCAGGTGCCGGTCACCCGGGCGCTGGAGGACAGCGAGGTCAAGAAGACCACGGTCTGGCGGTTTGCCCCGTCCGTCAGCGGCGGATGACGCAGACGCCGGATTCCCAGGAGCAGGCGCGCCCGGCGGTCGATGGGGTCACGTGGATGATCTTGGGACGTGCTGCGGGATAGTTCATTCCCGTATCGTCGGAATAGTAGCCGTAGCCATTGCGCTCCGAGCTGAAATAGGTGCCGTTGCCGGGGTCGGTCCAGGCGGACAGGCCACCGAAATACGTGCCGCCATAGGCCTCGGATGGGAACCCGTCATCGCCATAGGATTGCCCCCAGCCATTTCTGCCGCGACCACGATACTCCCGCACGGCGATGGTGCGGTCATAGCGGCGGTCGTCACGCCGGTATCTCGGTTCGAAATGCCCGCGATCGGCCATTCGCCAATCGGACTGGAACCTGTCATGGCGGCGATCGTTGTGATATCCGCGGCCGCCATGCGAGCGCCGGTCATGTCGGTAAAAGTGGTGGTCGGCGGTCACGCCGGAAATGACTTCCTGCCGTCCGCGGTGATGATGCTCGCCGTGCGACCGTTCGAAATGCGGACGGCGGACATGGTTTCTTTCGCTGGTGCGGTCGCGTGCTTCGGCGAAACTAGCAAACGAGAGGATCACGGCGAGCGCCGCGATCAAGACTTTCGTCGCATTCCGCATGCTGATTGGACGCATTTCGTGCAGCCCTCCGGATGAATCTTAACAAATCCTTAATGGACAATGTGGGCCAGATGGCGGTAAAAGTCACGGATTACGCTGAATTTTTCATGGCTTATCGTTAACGCCACGGCGAAATCGAGTCGTCATGGCGCCACATTTTCGTCTAATCGATTAAATTGATTTTGCAGTGCAAACACACTTGTCGTTAATCAATATGGTGATTAAACGTCGGCTGACTGAATTGCGCACAATCAGGTGCAATACCGGATGAAAATAGTCCAGTTTTTGGGCGTCTTTCCGGGTCTTCCGTGAGGTTCAGATGACGAATGTCACCAAAAGCCGGCCGCTGTCGCCGCATCTACAAATCTACAAGCCCATTCCGACGATGGTCATGTCCATTGTGCACCGCATCACCGGCGGCGCGCTTTATTTCGGCACCATTCTTGTCGCCTGGTGGCTGATCGCCGCTGCGACCGGTCCGGACTACTATGACTGGGTCATGTGGGCCTTCGGCACGATCGTCGGCCAACTCATCCTGTTTGGTTATACCTGGGCGCTGGTGCACCATCTGTTCGGCGGTCTCAGGCACTTCATCTGGGATCTGGGCTATGGCTACGAAAAGCATTTCGCCACCAAGCTTGCCATCGCCAATCTGATCGGTTCGGTCGCCGTGACCGTATTGATCTGGATCATCGGCTACGCGGTTCGCTGAGAGGACAAGAATTCCATGGATATGCGCACTCCCCTCGGCAAGGTTCGCGGTCTCGGTTCGGCCAAGGAAGGCACCGATCATTTCTGGCGCCAGCGGCTGACGGCGGTCGCCAACGTGCCGCTGATCATCTTCTTCGTGCTGTTCCTGATCAAATATGCAGGCGCGCCTTATGCCGAGGTCACCGCCGCCCTGTCGAACCCCTTCGTGGCCGTGGTCATGGGGCTGGTCGTCATCTCCGGTCTGATCCACATGAAGCTCGGCATGCAGGTCATCATCGAGGATTATGTGCATGGAGAGGGCGCCAAGATCGTCTTCGTCATGCTCAATACGTTTTTTGCGATCGCAGTTGGCGGGTTCTGTCTATTCGCCATCCTGAAGATCGCGTTTGCAGGGTAATTCAAAATGGCACCCACCTCATCGCCGCTCATCAACGGCCACGCCTATGACTATGTCGACCATGCCTATGACGTGATCGTCGTCGGCGCCGGCGGTGCCGGCCTGCGCGCCACGCTCGGCATGGCCGAGCAGGGGTTCAAGACGGCCTGCATCACCAAGGTTTTCCCGACGCGGTCGCATACGGTCGCAGCGCAGGGCGGTATCGCCGCATCGCTGACCAACATGACGCCGGACAGCTGGCAGTGGCATCTGTACGATACGGTCAAGGGCTCCGACTGGCTCGGCGATGTCGATGCCATGCAGTATCTGACCATGGAAGCGCCGAAGGCCGTCTACGAGCTTGAGCATTACGGCGTTCCCTTCTCGCGCAATGCCGAAGGCAAGATCTATCAGCGCCCGTTCGGCGGCCACATGCAGAATTACGGCGAAGGCCCGCCGGTGCAGCGCACCTGCGCCGTTGCCGACCGGACCGGCCACGCCATCCTGCACACGCTCTATGGCCAGTCGCTGAAGAACAACGCCGAATTCTTCATCGAGTATTTCGCGCTTGACCTGATCATGTCGGATGACGGCAGCCGCTGCACCGGCGTTGTCGCCTGGAACCTCGACGATGGCACGATCCATCGTTTTTCCGCCAAGATGGTCGTTCTGGCGACCGGCGGCTATGGCCGCTCCTATTTCTCGGCAACATCGGCCCATACCTGCACCGGCGACGGTGGCGGCATGGTGGCGCGCGCCGGCCTGCCCCTGCAGGACATGGAGTTCGTCCAGTTTCATCCGACGGGCATCTATGGCTCTGGCTGCCTGATCACCGAAGGTGCGCGCGGCGAAGGCGGCTATCTCGTCAATTCCGAAGGCGAGCGCTTCATGGAGCGCTATGCGCCATCGGCCAAGGACCTTGCCTCGCGCGACGTGGTTTCCCGCTGCATGACGCTGGAAATCCGCGAAGGCCGCGGCGTCGGCAAGAACAAGGACCATATCTACCTGCATCTCGACCATCTCGATCCGGCCGTGCTGCATGAGCGCCTGCCGGGCATTTCCGAGAGCGCCAAGATTTTTGCCGGTGTCGATGTGACCCGCGAGCCGATCCCGGTCCTGCCGACCGTTCACTACAACATGGGCGGCATTCCGACCAACTACTGGGGTGAAGTGCTGAACGCCGACAGCGCCAATCCCGAGCGTGTCCTGCCGGGCCTGATGGCTGTCGGCGAAGCCGGGTGCGCCTCGGTGCACGGGGCTAATCGTCTGGGCTCCAACTCGCTGATCGACCTGGTCGTCTTCGGCCGCGCCGCCGCCATCCGTGCCGGCGAAGTCATCGACCGGGCATCTCCGATCCCGCCGATCAACGAAAAGGCCTGCGAAAAGATCATGACGCGCTTCGACAGGCTGCGTTATGCTGACGGCTCAACGCCGACGGCGGTGCTGCGCGAAAAGATGCAGCGCACCATGCAGGACGACGCCGCCGTGTTCCGCACGCAGGAATCGCTGGAGAGCGGCTGCAAGCGGATGAGTGCGATCTGGCAGGAACTGAGCGACGTCAAGGTCACCGACCGCTCGATGATCTGGAATTCCGATCTGGTGGAAACGCTGGAGCTGGAAAACCTGATGGCCAACGCCATCGTCACCGTCTATGGCGCCGAAGCCCGCAAGGAAAGCCGCGGCAGCCATGCGCGCGAGGATTATGTCGACGGCCCGTTTGCCGGCCGCGACGACGTCAACTGGCGCAAGCATACGCTGTCCTGGGTGAACGAGGCCGGCGAAGTCCGGCTCGACTACCGCCCGGTTCACACCGAACTTCTGGCCGAGGGCATCGATCCGAAAAAGATCGAACCCAAGGCGCGCGTGTATTGAGGAGAATGATCCATGGTTGAACTCGCTCTCCCCAAGAATTCGACGATGACGGAAGGCAAGGTCTGGCCGAAGCCCGCCGGCGCCACCAACACGCGCGAGTTCCGCATCTATCGCTGGAGCCCGGACGACGGCAAGAACCCGTCGATCGACACGTTCTATATCGATGTCGATGATTGCGGCCCGATGGTTCTCGATGCGCTGCTCTACATCAAGAACAAGATCGACCCGACGCTGACGCTGCGCCGCTCCTGCCGCGAAGGCATCTGCGGTTCCTGCGCCATGAACATCGACGGCACCAATACGCTGGCCTGCACCAAGGGCATGGACGAGGTGAAGGGCGCGGTGAAAGTTTACCCGCTGCCGCATATGCCTGTTGTCAAGGATCTGGTGCCGGATCTCACCAATTTCTACGCCCAGCACCGTTCGATCGAGCCCTGGCTGAAGACCGTTTCGCCGACGCCGGCCAAGGAATGGAAGCAGAGCCATGAAGATCGCCAGAAGCTCGACGGCCTCTATGAGTGCATCCTCTGCGCCTGCTGTTCCGCCTCCTGCCCGAGCTACTGGTGGAACGGCGACCGCTATCTCGGACCGGCCGTTTTGCTGCAGGCCTATCGCTGGCTGATCGATAGCAGAGACGAAGCCAAGGGCGAGCGCCTCGACAATCTGGAAGACCCCTTCCGGCTCTATCGCTGCCACACGATCATGAACTGCGCCCAGACCTGTCCGAAGGGTTTGAACCCTGCCAAGGCCATCGGCGAGATCAAGAAGATGATGGTGGAACGGCGGGTCTGATTGTTCGGCCTTACGCAATGCAACCGATCTCGGACCGGGCTCTCCCCGTTTGCGGGTAATCTTGCGGTCTGACCGGTTGAAACCAGGGGCGAACTGCGCCCGCCATCTGTATAACACACCACCAGCCCACTCAAACCGCAGTCCAGATGGGCTGGCGGCCCAGAGGCAGGACTACCGGCGACCAACACACGGATGCGCCAGAGTTTTGCAACGGCCCCCTCTGGGGAGAAGGGGGAGCACGCCCACATGCTCCCTCCAACACATATGGAGCTTCGCCGGCGCACCAATTTTAGCTGTGACTCTTGCACCCGCGCCGTCTCTCTGCCTTTTTGCCAGCCTAACCTGCGGCGGCCTGATTCGCGCCCGCTCCGCTTCGCATTCGATGCAGCTCCCGGAACGCGCTTCCACATGCCGGGGCCGCACCAAGTCCAAGGAGACGACGAGATGACAGAAATCAAGAAACCCGTGATTTCGGAAATGAGACCGAAGATCACGGTCATCGGCGTCGGTGGCGGCGGCGGCAATGCCATCAACAACATGATCACCGAGGGCCTGCAGGGCGCCGAATTCGTCGCTGCCAACACCGACGCGCAGGCGCTCACCATGTCAAAGGCGACGCGGCTGATCCAGCTCGGCGCACAGGTGACCGAAGGTCTCGGCGCCGGATCGCTGCCGGAAGTCGGCCGCGCGGCAGCCGAAGAATCGATCGACGAAATCATGGATCATCTCGGCGGCACGCATATGTGCTTCGTCACCGCCGGCATGGGTGGCGGCACGGGCACAGGGGCTGCCCCGGTGATCGCGCAGGCCGCGCGCAATGCCGGCATCCTGACGGTGGCTGTCGTCACCAAGCCATTTAGCTTCGAGGGCAAGCGCCGCATGCAATCGGCCGAGGAAGGCATCGAGCGGCTGCGTGAAGCTGCCGATACCGTCATCGTCATTCCGAACCAGAATCTCTTCCGCATTGCCGACGCCAAGACCACCTTTGCCGACGCCTTCGTCATTGCCGACCGGGTTCTCTATTCCGGCGTTGGCTGCATCACCGACCTGATCGTCAAGGAAGGCCTGATCAACCTCGACTTCGCCGACGTCAAATCGGTGATGAAGGGCATGGGCCGGGCGATGATGGGCACCGGCGAAGCCAGCGGTGACGGCCGCGCCTCGAAGGCCGCCGAAGCGGCGATCGCCAATCCGCTGTTGAGCGAAGTCTCGATGAAGGGCGCCAAGGGCGTGCTGATCTCGATCTCCGGCGGTTCCGACATGACGCTGTTCGAAGTCGACGAAGCGGCAACCCGCATCCGCGAGGAAGTCTATGAGGATGCCGACATCGTTGTCGGTGCAATCTTCGACAAGAGCCTCGACGGCGTGTTCCGCGTTTCTGTCGTTGCCACCGGCCTCGACGGTCAGGCTGCAGGCGCCGACACCGGCGCTATTGCCGCCCAGCCGGCGCAGGTCCGCACGCTGCAGTAATGTTTCGTTCGGGGCGGCGGCAACCGGCCTCCGCCCCGCGCAGACGATTAGGCAATCGCGGCAACATTTGTCCGCAGGGGTGGCCGCGAAAGCGTCAGCTTATTATCGTAACAGGACGGGCGAGCCGCGACAGCATCGTCCTGACGATCAGCCGGTGAAACGGCGTGATGACAGCGATATAGATCTTTCCGAGTAGGATCTTGCGGTGCACCAGCGTCGTGACGCTAACCCTCTGGGCGAGCTCCCCGGCCTGGCGAACATCAATGACGATGCGAAAATCCACATGCGTATCGTTAAAGCCAAGCACCGCCTGTTCGCCTGACTGCGAAATGACGGGAAAAAAGCCGATCATCTCCACCTTGCCGTCCGGCTGGTGCCCCGAGCCTTTCAGGCCGAATGGGCTGACAATGGCGTTTCGCAGCCACATCAGAGCGCGCACCCAGGCCGGGAAATCACCCAGTGCACGTTTGGCCGCCAAGATGGCGGTGGTCGATGGGCCAGGCACCAGAAGTTCGTAACAATCCGCCCAATCGGCCAAGGGTAATGCCGCATGTGGCAGGACAACGGGAACGGAGTGAGTGCGTGGCGGCATAGGCGGTGCTCCTTGAATGCACCGATCCTAGCCCGCCCGCCAAAGTGCCGCAAAGGGGCCGATTGTCACGGCCCCCATACCAAGTCTCGATCATCGAGACTTGGTATTACGGGTTTTTACATGTGGATCGGCTTTGCGAACGTCGCGAGAGCCGCTTCCTTCACCGCTTCCGACATCGTCGGGTGGGCATGGCAGGTGCGGCCGAGATCTTCCGAAGAACCGCCGAATTCCATCAGAACGGTGATTTCGTGGATTATTTCGCCGGCGCCGAAGCCGACGATATGGCCGCCGAGAACGCGGTCGGTTTCCTTGTCGGCAAGGATCTTCACGAACCCGTCGGTGGCAAGCATCGCGCGCGCGCGGCCGTTTGCCGTGAACGGGAACTTGCCGACCTTGTAGGCGATGCCTGCAGCCTTCAGCTCTTCCTCGGTCTTGCCGACGGAGGCGACTTCCGGCTGGGTGTAGACGACGCTCGGGATGACGTCATAATTCACATGACCGGCCTGGCCGGCAATGATCTCGGCAACGGCAACACCTTCGTCTTCCGCCTTGTGGGCAAGCATCGGGCCGCGCACGACGTCGCCGATCGCATAGATGCCGGGAATGCTGGTCTGGAAATGGTTGTTGATCTCAACCCGGCCGCGCGTGTCCATGACGACGCCTGCCTTGGCAAGGCCGAGGCCCTCGGTGAACGGCTTGCGGCCGGTCGCGATCAAAACGACGTCGGCGTCGATCGTCAAGGCATCGCCACCCTTGACCGGCTCGAACGTCACCTTGGCGCCCTTGCCGGACTTTTCAACGCCGGTCACCTTGGCGCCGAGCTTGAAATCGATGCCCTGCTTGGCGAGCATGCGCTGGAACTGCTTGGACACTTCGCCGTCCATGCCGCCGAGGATCGTGTCGAGATATTCGACGACGGTGACCTTGGCGCCGAGACGCGACCAGACCGAGCCGAGCTCGAGGCCGATGACGCCGCCGCCGACCACGACCATGGTGGCCGGAACCTTTTCCAGCGCGATGCCGCCGGTGGACGAGATGATGATCTTCTCGTCGATTTCGACCTCGACGCCCGGGATGCCGGCGACATCGGAACCGGTGGCGATGACCACGCTCTTGGTCTCGATGATCTGCTCTTCGCCCTTGTCGTTGGTGACGGAGACCTTGCCTTCGCCGAGAACCCTGCCGGTGCCCTGGAAGGCATCGATCTTGTTCTTCTTGAACAGGAAGGCGACGCCATCGGTGTTGGATTTCACCGTCGCATCCTTGTGGGCGAGCATCTTGGAAAGATTCAGTTTCGGAGCGGAGACTTCGACGCCGAGCGCATCGATGCCGTGGCCGGTCTGGTGGAAGACTTCCGAGGCGTGCAGCAGCGCCTTGGAGGGGATGCAGCCGATATTGAGGCAGGTGCCGCCATAGGTGGCGCGCTTTTCGATAACGCCGACCTTGAGGCCGAGCTGGGCCGCCTTGATGGCGCAGACGTAGCCGCCGGGGCCGGTACCGATAACGATGAGATCATAAGCCATGAAAAGTCCTTCCTGAGAGCGGCTAGCGTCCGCCGCTGACGTTGAGAATGGCGCCCGTTACATAGGACGACGAAGGGGAAAGCAGGTAGAGAACGGCATCGGCAACCTCCTGTGCGGTACCCGGCCGTTTCATTGGGATGGTGGGCGACAGGTCGCGGGCGCGATCGGGAAGCCCGCCGGAAGCGTGGATATCCGTATCGATGACGCCAGGGCGCACCGCGTTGACGCGGACGCCGTCCGAGACAACCTCGCGCGCCAGGCCGACGGTGAACGTATCGATGGCCCCCTTGGAGGCCGCATAGTCGACATATTGCCCGGCCGAGCCGAGCACGGCCGCCATCGAGGAAATATTGACGATGACACCGCCCTTGCCGCCATGACGCACCGACATGCGCCGGACGGCCGCAGCGGCACAGAGGATCGAACCGGACACGTTGACACGCAGCATCCGCTCCAGCCTTTCCGCAGTGATCTCGTCGATCCGGGCAGGCAAACCGACAATGCCGGCATTGTTGACCAGCCCGTCGAGACGGCCGAACGTCTTGTCGACGGCGGCAAAGATGGCATTGATCCCGGCTTCGCTGCCGACATCGCCTTCCACTGCAATGGCTGAGCCGCCCGCGTCCGCGATCACCGAGACGACTGCGTCGGCGGCCGGACGGTTGGAGGCATAGTTGACGGCAACCGCCCAGCCCTGCTTAGCCGCGGACAGGCAGATAGCCGCACCAATGCCGCGGCTGCCACCGGTTACCAGCAGAACGGGCCTGTCGTTGTGCGTCATTGGCTGCATCCCTTGAAGGTCAGAGCATCCCAGGGCGCAACTGTCGCCTTGCCCCAGATGGAGGAATTCCGGATAGCCGGGCCAAAATCGGGCAGCAGCACCTGGTGTGCCGCCGCCATGCCCTCCTGCGGCAGCGAATCGACCTTGCCGTCGGCGCCAATCGAATAAATCACGCCTTGCCAGACGGTGCAGGCGGCGATGTCGTCGCCGGTGACGTCGCCTTCCGGGCAGTTGTTCATGATCATGCCGCTGGCGCGAACAGGTTCGCCCGATTGCATGACGATACCGTCGAGCACCAGATCGGTCTTGCCAACCTTGATCTTGAAATGATTGCTGGTGGCGGCACTGGCCGAGCCGACCGGCTCGAACCGCAATTCATAGGCAGCATCGGCATCGCCATAGATTGCCTGCTCCTGCAGGCAATCGGCTGCAACTGCCGGCGAGACCGCCAGCAGTGCGCCTAAGGTGGATGCGGAAGCGGTAAGGCGCATGCTCAGGCAGCCTTTTCCGTGGCAAGCTTCAGGCCAAGGGCGATGAAGACCAGGCCGCTGGCGCGGTCGATCCACTGGCTGGCGCGCGAGAAGGCGGCGCGCATCTTCGGGGTCGTCATGAACAGGCTGACGCCGACGAACCAGAGGATCAGGCAGCTTGCCATGACCAGGCCGTAGCCGAACTTGACCATGATCGGCGTATGGGCGCTGACCACCGTCGAGAAGATCGACAGGAAGAAGAACACCGGCTTCGGGTTCAGGGCATTGGCAGCAAAGCCGAGGCCGAAGGCCTTCAGCCCGGACTGGCGCTTTTCGCTGGCCTGTACACCCTCGGCCTGCGCCGTCATGTCGGTCTTGCCGGCGCGCAGCGACTTGACGCCGATATAGAGAAGGTAGGCAACACCGCACCATTTTACGATGTTGAACAGGTAGATCGACTGCGAGATCAGCAGGCCCAAACCGAGGATCGTATAGGTCACATGGAACATCAGCGACGTGCCGACGCCGAACGACGTGATGATGGCGGAGCGGCGACCGTTGACGATCGACTGGCGCATGACCATGGCAAGATCGGCGCCCGGCGAAACGATGGCGAAGGCAAAGATGGCCATCAGGGAGGCGAGTTCGAACAGATAGGGATGCACGGCACGTCTCCGGTTATCGCCGCCGGACGTCCGCTTTCGTCTTAGAAAACGAGCGTCGCGACCATGATGAGGAGCCCGGCAAGCGAACCGAGCCAGATGAGCGAGCGGATATAGGCAACACCCGCCAGATAAAGCGGAATATAGACGATCCGGCAGGCAATCCAAGTCCAGGCGCCGGTCAGGCCCCAGCCCGTCGGATCACCGGTGACCGCCAATGCCAGGACCAATCCGATAAAGGCCGGATAGGTTTCCCTGAAATTGGCCGATGCACGGGAAGACCGTCCGGCCAGTTTGCCGGCGGGCTTCCTCTCCACGTCGCGCGGACCGGCATTCCATGCCGATCCAAGTTCGAGGGTCGAAGAAAAGCCCTGCAGGCTGACATGGAAAACCAGCAGCGTCACGCTCCAGGCAAGGAGCGTGACGAAAGGCGATACCACCAGTGCTGCCGCGTCCATGCAGGCCGTTCCTTAGAGATCGAGAACCAGACGTTCCGGATCTTCCAGGCTTTCCTTGACGCGCACCAGGAAGGTAACCGCTTCCTTGCCATCGACGATGCGGTGATCGTAGGACAGCGCGAGATACATCATCGGGCGGATGACGATCTGGCCGCCGACGACGACCGGACGGTCCTGGATCTTGTGCATGCCGAGAATGCCCGACTGCGGTGCGTTCAGGATCGGCGAGGACATCAGCGAGCCGTAGACGCCACCATTGGTGATCGTGAACGTGCCGCCCTGCATATCGGCCATGGAGAGTGCCCCATCGCGGGCGAGCTTGGCGAGACGGCCAAGATCCTTCTCTACTTCAGCGATCGACATCTCGTCGGCGTCGCGGATGACGGGAACGACAAGACCCTTGTCGGTGCCAACAGCCATGCCGATATGGCAGAAGTTCTTGTAGATGATGTCGGTGCCGTCGATTTCGGCGTTGACGGACGGGATTTCCTTCAGAGCATGGGTCACCGCCTTGGTGAAGAAGCCCATGAAGCCAAGCTTTACGCCGTGCTTCTTTTCGAAAATGTCCTTGTACTTGGTGCGCAGGCTCATGACCGCGCTCATGTCCACCTCGTTGTAGGTGGTCAGCATCGCTGCCGTGTTCTGAGCATCCTTGAGGCGCTTGGCAATCGTCTGGCGCAGGCGGGTCATCTTGACGCGCTCTTCGCGCGGCGCGTCCTCGGCAGCCGACGGACCGCGCGACACGATCTTGACCGGCTCGGACGCGGCAGGCGCCGAAATGCCCTTGGCAACGGCAGCGATGACATCGCCCTTGAGAACCTGGCCGCGCTTGCCGGAACCATCGAGCTGATCGGCCGAGAGGTTGTTTTCGGCCAGCATCTTGGCAGCAGCGGGGGCCGGCGGCATGGCGGAGGCAACCGGGGTGGCCGCAGGTGCAGCAGCAGCGGCCGCAGGTGCTGCGGCGGCAGGCTCGGCAACCTTCTTTTCGGCAGCTGCAGGCGCAGCGGCGCCCGCGGCACCGGCAGCGATCTGGCCAAGCAGTGCGCCGAGACCGACGGTTTCGCCGGCAGCGGCAACGATTTCGGACAGAACACCGGCAGCAGGCGCCGGCACTTCGATGGTCACCTTGTCGGTCTCGAGCTCAAGCAGCGGTTCATCGGCCTTGACGGTATCGCCCACCTTCTTGAACCAGGTACCGATGGTCGCTTCGCTGACGGACTCGCCGAGGGTAGGAACGCGGATTTCTGTGGTCATCTTCAGATCCTGATTTTGATCGTTATCGGTTATGCGGCAGGTGCGGCGACATGCCGGAGAATGAGTGAGGGTATGGCGGCAATTTCGAACTGGAAACACAGGCGGGCGGCAATGATGGGGTCGCCGTCGGCAAGGGCTCGAGCGGCCCCTTCATCGGCAACCTCCACAATCGCCATGCCAAAGGCACCGTCCTTTGCGAAGACGGGACCGACGGCAATCGCCCGTCCCGCATCGGCCTGTTCCTGCCAGTAGACAACGTGGCGCTCCATCGCGGCCATTTCCTCAGATGTTGCATCATGAGGAAATGTGCTGCGGGGTGGCACTAGTTTCAGATGAAAATAGGCCATGGAACGCTGCCTCTTAACCGCCGAGGGCGTCTTCGAGGAATGCGGCAAGCTGTGCCAGATGCTTGGACATCAGGCCTGTCGCCGGAGAGGCGGCAGCCGGACGGCCAGTGTAGCGCACCCGCTGGTACTTCGCATCGATATGGGCAAGCACCCATTCCAGATACGGGTCGATGAACGACCATGCACCCATGTTCTTCGGCTCTTCCTGACACCAGACCATTTCCGCATGGCGGAAACGCGACAGCTCGTTGATCAGCGCCTTGGCCGGGAACGGATAGAGCTGCTCGACGCGCAACAGGTAGATGTCGTCGATGCCGCGCTTTTCACGTTCCTCGAGAAGGTCGTAATAGACCTTGCCGGTGCACAGCACGACGCGGCGGATCTTGGCGTCCTTCTGCAACTTGATCGGACCGTCCTTGATGACCTCTGCATCGTCCCAGAGCAGGCGATGGAAGGAGGTCTCGCCGGCCATTTCCGACAGCGAGGAGACGGCGCGCTTGTGGCGCAGCAGCGACTTCGGCGTCATCATGATCAGCGGCTTGCGGAAGTCGCGCTTCACCTGGCGGCGCAGGATGTGGAAGTAGTTCGCCGGCGTCGTGACGTTGGCGACCTGCATGTTGTCTTCGGCGCACATCTGCAGCCAGCGCTCGAGGCGGGCCGACGAATGTTCCGGACCCTGGCCTTCATAGCCATGCGGCAGGAGGCAGACGAGACCGGACATGCGCAGCCACTTGCGTTCGCCCGACGAGATGAACTGGTCGAAGACGACCTGTGCACCGTTGGCGAAGTCGCCGAACTGGGCTTCCCACAGGGTCAGCGCGTTCGGACGGGCCAGCGAATAGCCGTATTCGAAGCCAAGCACCGCCTCTTCCGAAAGCATCGAGTTGATGACTTCGTAACGGGCCTGGGTTGGCGACAGGTTGGCAAGCGGAATGTAGCGGTCTTCGGTCTCCTGGTCATAGAGAACCGAATGGCGCTGCGAGAATGTGCCGCGTTCGCAATCCTGACCCGACAGGCGGATCTTGGTGCCTTCGACGCAGAGCGTGCCGAATGCGAGCGCTTCCGCCATCGCCCAGTCGATGCCTTCACCGGTCTGGATCATGCTGGCGCGGCCATCCATGAAACGCTGGATGGTCTTGTGGGCATGGAAGCCTGCCGGAACTTCCGACAGCTTGCGGCCGACTTCCTTCAGCACCTTCATCGGCACCGAGGTCTTGCCACGGCGCTGCTCATCCTGGTTGTCGGCAGCCCGCAGACCCGACCAGACGCCGTCCAGCCAGTCGGCCTTGTTCGGCTTGTAGGATTGCCCGGCCTCGAACTCCTGTTCCAGACGCGCGCGCCAGTCGGCCCGCATCATTTCCAGTTCGCCTTCGGAGATCAGGCCTTCGGCGATCAGGCGTTCGCCATAGAGCTGAACGACCGTCTTGTGGGCGCGGATGACCTTGTACATCTTCGGCTGCGTGAACGACGGCTCATCGCCTTCGTTATGGCCGAAGCGGCGGTAGCAGAACATGTCGATGACGACAGGCTTGTGGAACTTCATCCGGAATTCGGTGGCGATCTTGGCTGCGTAAGTCACGGCTTCCGGATCGTCGCCGTTAACGTGGAAGATCGGCGCTTCGATCATCTTGGCAACGTCGGACGGATAGGGCGACGAGCGCGAGAAGGCCGGATTGGTGGTGAAGCCGATCTGGTTGTTGATGATGAAATGCACGGTGCCGGCTACACGATGACCGCGCAGGCCCGACAGGCCGAGGATTTCAGCCGTGACGCCCTGGCCGGCAAAGGCGGCATCGCCGTGCAGCAACAGCGGCATGACCTGTGCCCGCTCGGACAAGGGAATGATGTCGCCTTCGAAGATCTTCGCCATCTGGTCCTGCTTGGCGCGGGCCTTGCCCATGACGACAGGATTGACGATTTCGAGATGCGACGGGTTTGCCGTCAGCGACAGATGCACCTTGTTGCCGTCGAACTCGCGGTCCGAGGAGGCACCCAGATGGTACTTCACGTCGCCCGAACCTTCGACATCGTCCGGCGCGGCGGAACCGCCCTTGAACTCGTGGAACACCGCGCGGTGCGGCTTGCCCATGACGTTGGTCAAAACGTTCAGACGGCCGCGATGGGCCATGCCGAGGATGATTTCCTTCAGGCCGACCTGGCCGCCGCGCTTGATGATCTGCTCCAGCGCCGGGATCAGCGATTCACCGCCGTCGAGGCCGAAACGCTTGGTGCCCTTGTACTTGACGTCGATGAACTGCTCAAAGCCTTCCGCTTCGATCAGCTTCTGCAGGATGGCCTTCTTGCCTTCGGCGGTGAAGTCGACGCCCTTATCCGGACCTTCGATGCGTTCCTGGATCCAGGATTTGATTTCCGGATCGGAGATGTGCATAAACTCGACACCGAGCGTCGAGCAATACGTGCGCTCCAGGATATCGACGATTTCGCGCAGGGTCGCATATTCGAGGCCCAGCACGTTGTCGATGAAGATCGGACGGTCCATGTCTTCCGGACCGAAACCGTAGTTCGACGGTGACAGCTCGTGGTAGTCCTCGACCGGAGCGGCAATGGCCAGCGGATCGAGCTTGGCATGCAGATGGCCGCGCATGCGGTAGGCGCGGATCAGCATGATCGCGCGCACGCTGTCGCGGGTCGACTGGTGAACGTCGGCGGGTGCTGCGGCAACGCCGGTAACGGCGGCCTTTGCCTCGGCCTTCGCCTGAACCTTCTTTTCGATGACCTTTTCGACTGTGCCCCAGTCGCCATCCAGCGCCGAGACCAGCTCGCCGTTGGCCGGGATCGGCCAGTTCGGCTTCTTCCAGGAAGCGCCCTTGGCGGCCTTGATCACGTCTTCAGGCCGCTCCTGCAGCGCCCTGAAAAACGACTGCCACTCGCCCGAAACGGACGACGGATCGTTTTCATAGCGCGCATAAAGCTGATCGATATATCCGGCATTCGCTCCGTCGAGGAACGATGTCAGCTGAAATTGCTCGTTGGCTTCTTGCCGTGCCATGGTGTTCCGCGGACCTGTCCGTCCGCCTCCTGACTTGTTGACTCTGCCGGTATAGGCCCCGGTGAACCGTAATCATAAGGGTGCCGAACGCACCCTTCGCGTCATCAGATGCTGCTGACCGGGCCATCCGCAAAGGGAAGCCCGGCCACGTTATCGGTGCATGCGCAGTCTCAGCCCTTGAGGACTTCGACCAGCGTCTTGCCAAGGCGAGCCGGGGAAGGCGACACCTTGATGCCTGCCTGCTCCATCGCTGCGATCTTGGATTCCGCATCGCCCTTGCCGCCGGAAACCACAGCGCCGGCATGGCCCATGGTGCGGCCCTTCGGTGCGGTACGGCCAGCGATAAAGCCGGCCATCGGCTTCTTGCGGCCCTTCTTGGCTTCGTCGATCAGGAACTGCGCGGCGTCTTCTTCCGCCGAGCCGCCGATTTCACCGATCATGATGATCGAGGTCGTGGCTTCGTCAGCGAGGAACATTTCGAGCACGTCGATGAACTCGGTACCCTTGACCGGGTCGCCGCCGATGCCGACAGCCGTCGTCTGGCCGAGGCCCTCGTTCGAGGTCTGGAACACGGCTTCATAGGTCAGCGTGCCGGAGCGCGAAACGATACCAACCGAACCCTTGCGGAAGATCGAGCCCGGCATGATGCCGATCTTGCATTCTTCCGGTGTCAGGATACCCGGGCAGTTGGGCCCGAGCAGCCGCGACTTGGAGCGGTCGAGGCGAGCCTTGACGCGCACCATGTCCATGACCGGAATGCCTTCGGTGATGCAGGTGATGAACGGGATTTCGGCTTCGATCGCTTCGATGATCGCGTCAGCGGCGCCTGCCGGCGGCACGTAGATCACCGACGCGTCGGCGCCGGTCCGTTCCTTGGCTTCCGCAACCGTTGCAAAGATCGGCAGGCTTTCGCCCTTCGAACCGGTCCAGGTTTCCCCACCCTTCTTCGGGTGGATACCGCCGACCATCTGCGTGCCGTAATAGGCAAGCGCCTGTTCGGTGTGAAAGGTGCCGGTCTTGCCGGTCAGGCCCTGAACAAGGACCTTGGTGTCTTTATTGACGAGAATAGACATGAATTCGGGTCCTTCAAATTAGGCGTTGATCGCCGCGACGATCTTCTTGGCCGCATCGTCCAAGTCGTCTGCCGCCGTGATCGCAAGACCCGATTCATTCAGGATCTTCTTGCCGAGCTCGACATTGGTGCCTTCGAGGCGCACGACGAGCGGAACCTGGAGGCCGACTTCCTGCACGGCAGCGACAACGCCTTCAGCGATGACATCGCACTTCATGATGCCGCCGAAGATGTTGACGAGAATGCCTTCGACCTTGGGGTCGGCGGTGATGATCTTGAAAGCAGCCGCGACCTTTTCCTTGCCGGCACCGCCGCCGACGTCGCAGAAGTTTGCCGGCTCTTTGCCGTAAAGCTTGATGATGTCCATCGTCGCCATGGCAAGACCCGCACCGTTGACCATGCAGCCAATGTTGCCATCGAGGGCGACGTAGGCGAGATCCCACTTGGAGGCCTCGATTTCCTTGGCATCCTCTTCGGTCTCGTCGCGCAGCGCCTTGACGTCATCGTGGCGGAAAATCGCATTGCCGTCGAACGACATCTTGGCGTCGAGAACTCGCAGGTGATCGTTTTTCATGACGATCAGCGGGTTGACCTCGAGCAGAGCCATGTCCTTCTCGTTGAAGGCCTTGTAGAGGATCGGGAAGAGCGACTTGGCGTCTTCGGCAGCAGCGCCCGAAAGCTCGAGCGCCTTGGAGATCGCGGCAATGTCGGCAGCCGTCACGCCCGTTTCCGGATCGATGGCGATGGTGTGGATCTTTTCGGGCGCGTCATGGGCGACAGCCTCGATATCCATGCCGCCTTCGGTCGAAACGACGAAGGCAACGCGGCCGACCGAGCGGTCGACCAGCAGCGAGCAATAGAGTTCGCGGGCAATGTCGGCGCCGTCTTCGATATAGAGGCGGTTGACCTGCTTGCCGGCTTCGCCGGTCTGCGCTGTTACCAGCGTGTTGCCCATCATTTCCTTGGCATGCGCCTTGGCTTCATCGATGGAGAAGGCCAGGCGAACGCCGCCCCTGGCATCCGGACCGAGTTCCTTGAACTTGCCCTTGCCGCGGCCGCCAGCGTGGATCTGGCTCTTGACGACGTAGAGCGGGCCCGGAAGCGACTTTGCAGCCGCTTCTGCTTCATCGGCGGAGAAGATGGCGACACCTTCCGCAACCGGAGCGCCGAAGGTCTTCAACAGAGCCTTGGCCTGATATTCATGAATGTTCATGGGGATATTTCCTGTTTGAGCCTAATGGCAATTACGTGAGGCGCAATTACTTCAGGCTGGGCGCGATGGCGATGCAGGCTTCGCAAAGGCTCGCCACCGAAGCGACGGACTTTTCGAAGGCTTCCTGTTCGGCCTTGTTGAATTCGACTTCGATGATGCGCTCGATGCCGCCGGCACCGATGATCGTCGGAACGCCGACATACATGTCCTTGACGCCGTACTGGCCGGACAGGTGGGCGGCGGCCGGAAGCACGCGCTTCTTGTCCTTGAGGAAGGATTCAGCCATTTCGATCGCCGACGCAGCCGGAGCGTAGTAGGCCGAACCGGTCTTCAGGAGGCCGACGATTTCGGCGCCGCCGTCACGGGTGCGCTGGATGATTTCTTCGAGACGCTCCTTGGTGACCCAGCCCATCTTGACCAGATCGGTCAGCGGAATGCCGCCGACGGTGGAGTAACGGGCAAGCGGCACCATCGTGTCGCCGTGGCCGCCGAGAACAAACGCAGTGACGTCCTGGACGGAAACGTTGAATTCTTGGCTAAGGAACAGGCGGAAGCGCGAGCTGTCGAGAACGCCAGCCATGCCGACAACCATGTTCTTCGGCAAGCCGGAGAACTTCTGCAGCGCCCAGACCATCGCGTCGAGCGGGTTGGTGATGCAGATGACGAAGGCGTTCGGGGCATACTTCTTGATGCCGGCGCCGACCTGTTCCATGACCTTGAGGTTGATGCCGAGCAGATCGTCGCGGCTCATGCCGGGCTTGCGGGCAACGCCGGCGGTGACGATGCAGACATCGGCGCCCTCGATTGCGGAATAGTCGCTGGCACCGGTCAGGTTGGCATTGAAGCCTTCGACGGGAGAGGACTGAGCGATATCGAGACCCTTGCCCTGCGGGATGCCGTCGGCGATGTCGAACAGGACGATATCGCCCAGTTCCTTCAGGCCGGCGAGATGCGCCAGCGTGCCACCAATCATTCCAGAACCAATAAGTGCGATCTTGTTGCGCGCCATGAAAGTGCTTCCTTTGCGATCCAAATCTGACAAGGCCTGACGTGGCGCCTCAAGCGCGAGCTATGGCAAACCTTCGGCGCAAGGAATTAAACGCCAAAAACTAAAATATCAACCGATACTTTTGGGTGGAACAATTTCAATCGGTTAGATCATAAATTTCTTACGTAAACGTAAGAAATTACGTCGTCAATTTGTCACGAAGTCACTGTTTCCGCACGATGATTGCGGGCATATTCCTCACTCTGCATCTCGATCAGGCGCGAAACCGTGCGGTCGAATTCGAAGCCTTCCGTGCCTTTTTTTGCCGTCAGCAGTTCGATCGGCGCCGAGGCCGCCGTGGCGAAGAGGCGGGCGCCGTGATCGTAGATCGTGTCCACCAGCATGATGAAACGCTTGGTCTCGTTGCGGCGCTCGGGCCCAAGATGCGGGATATGATCGATAAAGATCGTCCGGTAATGCGAGAGGATGGCGAGATAGTCGGCAGCCCCGAGCGGCTTCTCGCAAAGGTCTGAAAAGGTAAACCGGGCGCAACCGTTGGCCGCGGACGGAACCTTGATTTTCCTGCCCTTGTGCGCGACCTCGCCCGCCGCGGCCGACAGCCCGGCCGTGGCATGGATCCAGGCCCGATCGAGCGCTGCATCGGCGAGCGGCCCCATCGGCGACAGCCAGACCGGCAGCCCTTCCATCTTTGCCAGGCGATAATCCGTCCCGGCATCCAGTGGCACGATCTCGGTATTGGTCTTCAACAGATCGATGAACGGCAGGAACAGTCCGCGATTGAGCCCATCCTTGTAGAGATTGCCCGGCTCGACATTCGAGGTGGCGACGAGAACGCAGCCCTTGGCGAAAAGCTCGGAAAACAGCCGCGACAGGATCATTGCATCGGCAATATCGGTGACGGAAAACTCGTCGAAGCAGAGAAGCCGGGCTTCGGCAAAGATTTCCGAAGCGACCGGCGGCATCGGATCGGCCTGGCGCGTTTCGCCGCTCTTCAGCTTCTGCCGGTGCTTGAAGATGCGCTCATGCACATCGGCCATGAATTCATGGAAATGCGCCCGGCGCTTGCGCTGGATCGGCACCGTTTCGAAAAACAGGTCCATCAGCATGGTCTTGCCGCGGCCGACGCCGCCGTAGAGATAAAGCCCCTTGAGCGGCGGATGATCGTTCTTGCGCGAAGCAAACAGCCAGCCGAGCGCATTCGACTTGCGCTGCGCGCGGTTCCCGGCGAGCTCCATCAAAAGGTGATCGAAGCGCTTGGCGATGGCAAGCTGCGCCGGATCGCGCCGCACCCCGCCTGTGGCGATCATGGCCTCGAGTTTTCGCGAAACACTGTCTTCGGGATTTGGCACGCGCTTGACCGGTTGGGCCGTAAACGGCGGGTAAGAAAAAGCCCGGCGGGAAGCCGGGCTGATTTGTTAACGGCTCAGGCTGACCGGCTGGCCGCCATTGGTCGAGCCGTCGAAGCGCGCATCGGCTGTCTTGAACAGCCGGGCGAGCGGATTGCCGTTGCGATCCTTGAGCACGACCTGCTTGCCTGCGACTTCCCAGGACCCCATGGCCGTCAGCTCGCCGGCGCAACCGCGCGTACCGCCGCGCGAGCCGCTGCCGAGATTGGTGAGCGTCAGGAACATATCGCAGGAGCTTCCGGCGTTCGACACACGCCAGTTGCCGACCATCGATTCCTTGGTGACATCAAGCGCGTTGGCCGCAGCCGCCACTTCGGTGCCGCCCGGCGTCTGCACGCCGCCAACCGCTGCCGTACCGCTGACCGGTGCTGCCGGGAACTGCGAGGTATCGCCGGGAGCAGCAAGCTGGCCGGACGAGACGGTCGGTACAGGCTGTGCCTGCAACGGAGCCGGCGACACGGTATTTCCACCGAAATCGGTCATGGACGTCCTCTGACATCCAGCCAGCGCCAGCACCACGGCCAGTCCCGCCACCGCATGTATTGTCCGCATGTTTTTGCTCCCGATCATCTCTGCTATCGCGTTGTCCAGGGGAATATAGGCGGAATTAGCTTAAAACTAACTTTAAAATCAAGATGGGGCTGATTCTTTAAGACCTGTGGCATGATTGAAACGGTTGCGCTGCCTGCGCCGGGAGGTTGCCCATGGATTGCAAGGCCGTTGCGGGCTCTCGTATGCGACAGCCCCGTCCGCAAGGCGGAGATTATTCCGTTGCTCAGTTGGCGGACGGCATGCTGGTGATCGTAAAGCCGTCCCTGCGCAAAAGCGCGATCACGCCTTCATCTCCCGGCAGGTGCAGGGCGCCGACGGCCATGAACACGGCGCCGCCGTCAAGGATCGGCCTGGCGCGGGTCGCCATGATCCTGTTGCGGTCGGTGATGATCCGCTGTTCGAAATCGGCATAGCCTGCGTCGTCCCCGGTGGATTTCTCTTCCGAAACGGCCTTCATCATCGGCATGATCAGGCCGGTATCGCCGGAGAGATAGAGTTCGGTGGTCGTCTCCATCACGTCGGTCACGGTGTCGCCGAGTTCCAAAGTCTCGATCAGCGCATCCAGATGAAACTGCACCGGCAGGGCATCCATCGCCTGCAATTGCTCGACCAGGGTTTCCAGCCCTTTCAGGGCCTTGCCCTGTTTCAGGGCGTCTTCGGCGAGCTTCTTGTCGAGAAAGGCGGCGCCGGCGGCCTTGCGGCTCATTTCGCAGGCGGGCAGGGCAACAAAGCTGGCGATCATCCACGGCTTCATTTTCGAAACCAGCGTCAGTGGGATGCCGCGCGCCTTCAATCCGGCCGCCAGCTTCTCGGTCTCTTCCGGCTTGAGGAAGTCCTTGATCGACTTGCCGTCGGCAAACATCGTCAGTCCCGGCTGCATCATGATCGCCGCAGCCGCCTTGCGGTCGTCGACGATCTCGTCGGATTCGACGATGACGGTCTTGGCCGCATCATAGGCCTGGGTTGCACCGGAAGGCATCGCCAGGACGCGCGGGTCGGTGACATGCATGGTCCCAAGCAGATAGGATGGGGCGATGCCTTCCTTCTCGATTTTCCAGAATGTGCCCTTGCCGTTGGCGATGCTTGCGGCTTCCTTTTCCAGCGCCGCAAGCCTGGCCGGATCGGAGGTGCGCATTTCGGCGATCAGGTTCTTGCCGCCGCAGGACGCCTCTTCGGCGCGGGCAGGTGAGATCGACAACAGGGTGACGATCAGGCTGAGTGCGAACAGAACGTGCAACGTGGCGATCAGCGCAAGGATGTTGTCGCCGAGCTTGCCTGCCAATGTGCTTGCAAGGCTGCGTGCCGGTTTTGCCAAGTGCTGAAACATCATCGATCCCGTCTGCGAAATATCTGTCCGCTGATCCTAGACGCCCGCGCCTCACGGGCCGCTTAACAAAGCTGGTTAATGCGCATTAACCGGCAAAATTCAGGCGCGCGGATGGGCGCGGTCGTAGATTTCCAGCAGCCTGGCCGAATCGACGCCGGTATAGACCTGTGTCGTAGACAGGCTGGCATGGCCAAGCAGCTCCTGGATGGTTCTCAAGTCGCCGCCACCGGCGAGAAGATGGGTGGCAAAGGAATGGCGTAGCGCATGCGGTGTCGCCGTATCCGGCAAGCCGAGTGCGCCGCGCAGCTTCTGCATCTCGCGCTGGATGATACCCGCCTGCAGCTTAGCCCCCTTGGCGCCGCGAAACAGCGGACCATCCGCGGCCAGACGATAGGGGCAGAGTTTTTCATAAGCCCGCACGGCATCGATCGCCGCCGATATCAGCGGCACGACGCGGGTCTTGCCGCCCTTGCCGTGAATGCGCAGCGCGCTGGGCGTTCCGGCAAAATCCCCTGGGGTGAGATCCAGCGCTTCGGAAATGCGCAGGCCGCAACCGTAAAGCAGCGTCAGGACCGCCGCGTTGCGGGTGGCGATCCACGGTTCCTCGGCCAGCTGGGCGTCGCTGGTAACAACCATCAAGGCATCCACCGCCGTCAGCGGTTTCGGCAGTGATTTCGGCTGCTTCGGCGAGCGCACGGCAGAGGCGCCGGCCGCGTTCGCGAGGCCTTTCTTTTCCAGATAGCGCAGAAAGGAGCGTAGACCTGCGAGCCCCCGGCCAAGGGTTCTCGCTCCGGCACCGTCCCTTCGGCGGGAAGCCAGAAAGCCGCGCAGGTCGCCGGGCCGCAGCGCGCTGATATCGCAGAGCCGGGCCGGGCCGCTCAGGTGCCCGGTGAGGAAATGCAGGAACTGCCGCGTGTCGCGCTCATAGGCCTCGACAGTCTTGTCCGACAGCCGCCGCTCGTCCCCAAGGGCTGAAAGCCAGCGCTGGCGCTCGGCCATCAGCTCGGGATGGCCTATGATCAGCAGTTCGTTCACAGCCATGCTCCACAATTTCAGATGGTCGCGACTCTGCGCGCCAGCCGGTTATGTTTTTCCTAACGGCCCTTGGATTTTGTCATGCTCGGATCATATTCAACTGCGATAGCTCAGGCGAAGACGAGACGGAAGAAGCGATGGCGCGACGGGATTCGGCAAGCGGTTTCACCTATTTCGCAGAAACGGTCGCGCTGGTGTCGCAGGGGCAGCCCGGCCATATCGTCGATACGCTGATTGCCGAACGCGGCCAGCGGATCGTCAAACATCCGCTCTGGCCGGTCATGCGGCCGTTTCTCTATACGGTGCTGAATTACCGCAAGGCGATCGAGTTTGCCGATGCCGTTGCCAATGCGCCGGGCTTCCATGCCTTCGAACATCTGAGCCAGACCCTGTCTTTGGATATCCGCGTGCGCAATGAAGCGCGTATTCCCGAAAGAGGCGGCTTTCTCTTGGTAAGCAACCATCCGACCGGCATTGCCGATGGCATTGCCGTCTTCGATCTTTTGAAAAGCCGCCGCCCCGACATGATGTTCTTTGCCAATCGCGATGCGATCCGCGTCAATCCGCGTTTCGTCGAAATGGTCATTCCGGTCGAGTGGCGCGAGGATTACAAGAGCAAGCTGAAAGCGCGCGAAACACTGCAGATCGCCAACCGGGCGATCTCGGAAGGCAAGGCGACGGTGCTGTTTCCCTCTGGCCGCATCGCCTATTGGGCAGACGGAAAACTCAACGAGCGGCCATGGAAGACCTCTGCCGTCGGCTTTGCCCGCAAGTACAATCTGCCGATCCTGCCGGTGCACATGTCGGCGCGCAATTCCGGGCTGTTCTACTGGCTGGCCAAATGGTCGACGGAATTGCGCGACATGACGGTTTTTCACGAGCTTCTGAACAAGAAGGGCGACATGTTCGATTTCACCGTCGGTAACCTGATCCAGCCGGATGCGCTGGATGGCGATCCGATCGAGGTGACGCGAGCCCTGGAACGGCACACGGTGGTCGATCTGGCTGATGATCCCGATGCCCGGTTTTGCAATCCGGTTCCCCTGCCGCAGGACAGCCGCCTCTTGACAGAATAAGATTGAAATGTACACCTATGGTTGAGTACTGGTAGGTGGAAAAATGCGCAATTTGGGTCTTTGCCTTTTGCTCTGTCTGCTGGGGGTTTCTGCCGCTGCCGCGCAATCCTTGAGGGGTGAGCAGTTGCAGGACCGGATCGAAGCTCTGTTTGCGCCGGGACAGGATCTGCTGGTCGTCAAGCTGGTGGTCGATGCCATGGTCGACCCATCTTCCAATGCCGCGGCAGTGCAGGTTGAAATCGACCGTATTGCTGCGGATGTACGGGCGATGGCGGGGGGAAATGCAAATCACGCCGAACGGCTGGCGGCCTTGAAGCGCTATCTCTACGAAGGCGGCGCCTGGAACGGCAACAGGCCTTTTCAATACGATCTCGATGATCCCCTGGGCGAAAAGCCGGCAAACCGCCTGCTTCAACGCTACCTGACCACTCGGCGCGGCAATTGCATCACCATGCCGATGCTGATGGTGTTCGTCGGTCAGCGGCTGGGATTGCAGATGAGGCTTGCCGAGGCACCGCTGCATGTCTTCGTGAAATATACCGATGATGACGGTGCCGTCTGGAATCTGGAAGCGACCAGCGGCGGCGGCTTCACCCGCGATCTCTGGTACCGGCAGAAACTGCCGATGTCTGACAAGGCATTGGAAAACGGCGTCTATTTGCGTCCGCTGTCGCAGGACGAAGCCGCCGCGCTAATCGCCTCTTTCTTGGTCGAACACCAGATCGAAACGGGCGCCTTCGAGCAGGCGATCGCCATCTCGGATGTCCTGCTGCGCCATTATCCCAACTTCGCCTACGGACTGGTGAAGAAGGGCAGCGCCTATAGCGGCCTGCTGCGGCGGGAACTGGCGGGCAAATACACGCGGATGGAAGACATTCCGCCCGATCTCAAGGTCAAGGCAGACCGATGGTACGCGGAGAATATGCAGGCTTTCGCCAAGGCGGAATCCTTGGGATGGCGGCCGCAGGACGGCCAGACGCAATGACAATTTGATTCAAGTGGGGACTTGTTCATGAAATGCTTTTCTGGCGGGTTTCTGACCCGCATTCTCAGCCTGCTACTCGTTTGCAGCATGGTATCCGGGTCCTTCGGCTCGGCGGCAAATGCACGGTTTATCTCACCCGACACCATGGACCCGACAATCCCTGGCGTCGGCACCAATCGCTATGCCTATGCAGGCAATGATCCTGTCAACAATAGCGATCCGAACGGGCACATATTTGGCTTTGATGATGCTGTCGTTGGGATTGCGTTGGGCATTGCCGCCGCCATTTCGTTCTTCAGTGGAACAAAGGAGGCAAACGCACCCGGGGCAAACGATAGAATTTCAAATACCAGCGATGGTCAGCAAATGCTGAACATGACTGTGGGTGCCGCCGGGGGCACTCTTGTTGGAAAGGCCACCGGCGCTGCCGCACAAGAAGTCTTTGGCAAGAAGGAAAAATTGAGTGAGACTGAAAAAGACATCGCGAGTGAACAGCGGCCTCACAGCGCCGAAGCTAAGGCATTACCCCCTGCCAAGGTCGATGATCACCATTTATTCCCTCGGCAATATGAACGTTATTTTGCGCAGAGGGGCACACTATAACAGTCGGAAAAACAAATCATCTTAGAGGTATACACGGCAACGGATTGGGCAACATGCCCGGCAGATGGAACTCTGAATGGGGCTCGTTTATTAGGAATAACCCTAGTGCTTCGGCGAAGGATGTCTACCAAAAGTTAGGGCGCATGATGGATCACTATGGTCTAAATGATTACAATATACACCCATACGGAGAGTAGAAATGCGCCCCATACCGCCATTCAAACTATCACTCATCCCCATAAACGAGGAAGCAGAAAAGCTTCAAAAGTTTCAATGGGCCGGCGATAATGTCGGTGACAGAAACAAGTTAGGTGGCACACCAGATTTTCTGCAAGGAGAGGAATATCCTACTTGCGATAGCTGCAGGAAAAGGATGGATTTTTATGGACAGCTGGATTCACTCAGCGACGAATTTATAGTCGCTGACTGTGGTATGATCTACGTTTTTATATGTTTCGAGTGCATCGAGACAAAATCCATAATTCAGTCTAATTGAAGACAACCCATAACTCGTGCAGCTTTAATCTCTCCTGTCAGGATAGACTGATGAGTCGCGCCGGATATGCATCTAAAATCGTGGTGCTGAAGCAAAATTATCTGAGAATTTCACTTTATAAACAAAAAGCCCCGCGGTCGTCTCGCACGGCTCTTGGC
>NZ_JBFUBH010000024.1:0-60514 GCF_056405855.1 Pararhizobium sp. P1_E7
CCCCATACCAGTCCGGAACAGGTCCGATCCTTTCTGGAGACGCCGTCAGACGGAGGACTTCAACTCGTCGCCGAAAGGGATGGCATCATTGTCGGTGCCGCCGGTCTCCATCGCCAGAGCGGACGGCGTCATCACGCAGCGGTGCTCGGGATGAGTGTCCACGATGCCTACCATCGGCAAGGTATCGGCAAGGCCCTTTTGCTCGATCTCATGGATGCCGCGGACAATTGGCTGAACATCATCCGCATCGAGCTCACGGTCTTTACCGATAATGCAGCGGCCATCGCGCTTTACGAGACGGCCGGCTTTGAAGCCGAGGGCGTTCACAGGGCCTACGCGTTTCGCGATGGAACGTTTGCGGATGTGCTCGCCATGGCCAGGATCAAAAAATCGGACGGTTGACGCCGAGTTCCATCGGGAACTGCCGGGTTGTTGCCAGTGTGAGATTGTCGTTCTCAAGGATGAGGCGGGCTTATCCAGGCAACAATCTAAGGAGAGACCACCATGCGCAAACTGATCATCGCTTCCATCGTTGCCGCCGGTGCGGCGCTTTCCTTTGCGGCTCCGTCTGAGGCTGGCGGTTATTATGGCGGCGGTTATAATGACGGCAGTTATAATGACGGCGGCTACGGCCAGGTCGATCACGACTATGGCCACAAGCGCCATTACTACAAGACGCGCTATTACGAGCCCAATTGCTGGATCAAGAAAATCCGCAAGTATGATTATTACGGCAATCTGGTCATCAAGCGCATCAGGATCTGCGACTGATCCGGCGTCGCCGGCAGAGCGGAAACGGACGAAACCGGCGGTTCGCTCCGCCGGTTTTTGTGCGCAGGTTCCATCCGACAACCGATCTTGCGGAAACACTACGAAACGAAAAACGGAAAACATTACAAAGATTTCATGCCGTTGGACTTCATTAGGGCGTAGTTTCAGGCCAGCTGTTGCTGTGAATGACGACCCCGAACCCGAAGTAATCGGAAAGATATGCGAATGGCGGATGCCACCCGGAAAATTGCGCCTGTGATTGAAGAGGACGAGCGGCCTGCCACCCAGCCAGCACCGGTGCGCAGCAGGCGGGCGCGCTCGCGCAGGCGCTGGCTGATTCTTGCGGTCCTTTTGGCCGTTGCGGCCGGCTGGTACGGATGGTCGGTTTACGGCAACCAGGGCACGGCAGAGACGGTCGTCACCGAGATGCCGGTGCGCGGCGATATCGAAAACAGCGTGACGGCGTCCGGTCTCTTGAGCCCGATCAAGGATGTCGATGTCGGTGCACAGGTTTCCGGACAGCTAAAGAGCCTGAAGGTCGAAATCGGCGACAGCGTCAAGGAAGGCCAACTGATCGCAGAGATCGACAGTGCTTCCATCGAAACGCAGATCGAGATTGCCGAAGCCGAGCTTGCCAATCTTGAGGCCCAGATGATCGACAAGAATGCGCAGGTCGTGCTGTCCGCTGCCAATCTTACGCGCCAGCGGGCGCTTGTCGCCGGCAATAGCGCCGCGCAGTCGGCACTCGACGAGGCTGTGGCGGCACTTGCCACGGCCGAAGCCAATGTCGATGCACTGAAAGCCCAGGTCCGCAAGCAGCAGGCGACGCTAAAGGATGCCCGCATCAGCCTTGGCTATACCAAGATCTATGCGCCGCTGACCGGCACGATCGTCAATACATCGGCCAAGGAAGGCCAGACGCTGAATGCCAACCAGACGGCGCCGACCATCGTGATGATCGGCGATCTTTCGACCATGACGGTCGAGGCCGAAGTGTCGGAGGCCGATGTCGGCAAGCTGAAAGTCGGGATGGACGCCTACTTCACCCTGCTTGGCCAGCCCGGCAAGCGCTATCCCGGCACCTTGCGCCAGATCAAGCCGACGCCGTCGACCGAAAACAATGTCGTGCTCTACTACGCCCTGTTCGACGTCCCCAATCCCGAGGGTACGCTGATGATGAACATGACGGCGCAGGTCTTTTTCGTGCGATCGTCGGCGGAAAACGTGCTGACCGTTCCGGTCGCCGCCGTTCACTCCGGCAACGACGGAAAATCGGGCGAAGTCACCGTCGTCACGGCGTCTGGCGCCCACGAAACCCGCAAGGTCGAGACCGGCATCCGCAACCGGGTGCGGATCGAGGTCACCAAGGGCCTGGATGAAAACGATGCCGTCGTCGTCGGCACGGGCTCCGGCGACAAGGCTGCATCGTCGAGCCGGGTTAATGCGCGGCGCGGCATGCCGCCGATGTTCTGAGGCGCAGCCCATGACCCCGCTCATCTCGCTCAAGGATATCCGCAAGACCTTCGTCAACGGCGACGTGGCCGTCGAGGTGCTGCGCGGCGTTTCGATGGATATCCAGCCGGGCGAATTCGTTGCCATCGTCGGCGCGTCCGGCTCGGGCAAGTCGACGCTGATGAACCTTCTCGGCTGTCTCGATACGCCGACAGGCGGTCAATATCTGCTCGAAGGCGAGGACGTCTCGGGCCTGAATGCCGACGAACTGGCCGCAAGACGCCGCCAGATGTTCGGCTTCGTATTCCAGAGTTACAATCTGGTGCCGACGGCAACCGCACAGGAAAATGTCGAGATCCCCGCCATCTATGCCGGCATGCCGTCGCGGGAGCGCGAAGAGCGGGCCAGCATGCTCCTGCGCTCGCTGCGTCTCGGCGACCGGCTCGATCACCTGCCGAACCAGCTTTCCGGCGGTCAGCAGCAGCGTGTGTCGATCGCCCGGGCGCTGATGAACGGCGGTCAGATCATTCTCGCCGACGAACCGACCGGCGCACTCGATAGCCAGAGCGGCAAGGAAGTGATGGCGACGCTGCGGCAGATGAACGACGATGGCCATACCGTCATCATCATCACCCACGCCCCGGAACTGGCCGAATCCGCCGACCGCGTCATCGAGATCAGCGATGGCCTGATCGTCGCCGACCGTATTCCCGGCAATATCAGGCGGATCGGCCGCGCCAAGCCGGCGCTGGCAGCGAGAAGCGTTGGCAAGGCTGCCATCGTTACCGACGTTGCCGAGGCGGTGCGCATGTCGTTCCGGGCGCTCAGGGCCAATCTGTTTCGGACCATCCTCACACTGCTCGGCATCGTCATCGGCGTCAGTTCCGTCGTTGCCATGCTTGCCATCGGCACAGGCGCGCAGGACTCAGTGTTGAGCCGCATCGCCGCTATGGGGTCCGATCTTCTGGTCGTGCGGCCCAATATGTCCAATTTTCGCGGCGGCGAAGGGGGCAGCATCGTCTCCTTGATCCCATCGGATGCCAATGCCATCCTGGAACTGCCGAATATCAGCTTCGCTGTGCCGGAAATGTCGAGCACGCTCACCGTGCGCGCCGGCAATCTCGATACGCAGACAACGGTCAATGGTACGGTGCCGCAGTTCCCGCAGGCGAAGTCATGGACGGTCGAGGAGGGCGCCTTCCTCGAAACGGCGGATATGGACGCCTATGCGGGCGTCGCGGTGCTGGGCAGGACGGTGGCAGATACGCTGTTTCCCGATGGCGCCGATCCGCTCGGCCAGTATATTCTCATCAAGAACATCCCCTTCCAGGTGATCGGCGTGATGTCGAAGAAGGGCGCCAGCGCCGGCGGCAACGATCAGGACGACACCGTGCTGGTGCCGCTGTCCACGGGAAACCTGCGCCTCTTCGGGGCAAGGAACGTCCGGTCCATCACCGTGCAGGTGAAGGATGCCAGTGCCATCAACGTGACGCAGGACCAGATCCAGGCCTTGCTTGACGAACGCCACAAACGCCAGGACACGCAGATCATCAATATGGCGGCGATCCGCGAAACCTTCACTGAAACGTCGAATATCCTGAAAGTCTTCCTCGGCTCGATCGCGGCCATCTCGCTGGTTGTCGGCGGTATCGGGGTGATGAACATCATGCTGGTCTCGGTCACCGAGCGTACCCGCGAGATCGGCATCCGCATGGCGACCGGCGCCCGTGGCCGCGATATCCTCACCCAGTTCATCGTCGAGGCGCTGGTCGTCTCCGCGCTCGGCGGCCTGATCGGCGTGGGTCTGGGCCTGAGCATCGGCGCCGTGGCGCAGGCCTTCGGCATTGCCGTCAGCTTCGCCCCCGGTCCTGTCATTCTCGCCTTTGGCAGCGCCTTTCTCACCGGGTTGGTCTTCGGCTATTTGCCCGCCTACAATGCCTCCCGCCTGCAGCCGGCCGTGGCACTGGCGTCAACCTGATAGCCGTTCATGGCGGCGTCCACTGCGACGATTGACGCCGCTCCGCTCATCGTCTCCAATGGTGCAAGCGAAACAGGACGAACCAACAGGAGAAAGCCTATGTCGGATGCAGATCGCTTCATGACGGAGGCCATCGCGCTTGCCCGCGAGAATGTCCGCAGAGGCGGACGCCCGTTCGGCGCCGTGCTGGTCATGGACGGCGAGGTCGTCGCCCACGGCGTCAACGGTGTGGTGGAAACGCACGACCCGACGTCCCATGCCGAACTGATCGCCGTGCGCGCGGCGGCCATCAAGCGCCATTCGCCGATCCTCAAGGGCGCCACCATGTATGCCAGCGGCCATCCGTGTCCGATGTGTCTTGCTGCCATGCGTCTTGCCGGCATCACCGACATTTACTACGCCTATTCAAACGAGGACGGTGCGCCTTTCGGGCTGACCTCCGCTCCGCTTTATGCGGACCTCCAAAAGCCTCTCGCCGAACAGCAGATGAATTTTGCCTATCGTCCAGTCCGGCCCAAGGGCGAAGAGGATATCTACGAACTCTGGAGGAAGATGCAGGAGGGTTAGGCGGCTGTATTTCACCTGCTGTCCGCGATTGCGGTTCCGGCGGCAGACAGGCCGCCGGAAATCAGATGTCAGATGCTGCGCACGGGTGCCAGAAGCCTCAGCGCATTGATCGTCACCAGCACGGTCGCGCCCGTATCGGCAAGGATCGCCGGCCACAGCCCGGTAATGCCGGCGATGGTGGTGATCAGGAACACAGCCTTCAGGCCCAGAGCGATGGTGATGTTCTGGCGGATATTGCCCATCGTGCGTTTCGACAGGTCGATCATTTCGGCGACATCGCCCACCCGGCCGTGAAGCACGGCGGCATCGGCCGTTTCAAGCGCCACATCGGTGCCGCCGCCCATGGCGATGCCGATATCGGCCGCTGCCAGCGCCGGTGCATCGTTGATCCCATCGCCGACCTTGGCAACGATAAGGCCTTGTTGCTTCAGTTCACCAACGATCCGCTGCTTGTCTTCGGGCATCAGTTCGGCGCGCACCTCGATCCCGAGCTCACTGCCGATCGCGGTTGCCGTGCGCTTGTTGTCGCCAGTCAGCATGACGATCTTTACGCCCTTATCCGTCAGTGCTTTCAGCCCGGATCTTGCATCGGTGCGCGGCTCGTCGCGCATGGCGATCGCACCGGCCAGCGTGTCACCGATGATCAGCACGGAGACGGTCTTGCCCTCGTCGTTGAGCGCGGTGATTTGCGCCGTCTGTCTAGCCGACAGCGCAACGCGATCACCGGCTGCCTGCGGCGAACCGAAGAAGACCGCCTTGCCGTCGACCGTCGCCGTTACGCCCTTGCCGCCCAGCGCCTTGGCGTCGGGTACGGCTGGAATGACGACCTTGCCGGCTGCGGCACGATCAAGGATCGCCTTGGCCAGCGGGTGGCTCGAGCCGGTTTCAAGAGCTGCGGCGAACGTCAGTACGTCGGCTTCGGAATGGCCGAAGGCGACGATATCCGTGACCTTGGGCTTGCCTTCGGTCAGCGTACCGGTCTTGTCCAGCGCGACGGCCGTGATTGAGCCCAGCGTCTCCAGCACTGCGCCGCCCTTCAACAGCAGGCCGCGCCGGGCACCGGCGGAAAGCGAGGCGGCAATGGCAGCCGGCGTCGAGATCACCAGGGCGCAGGGGCAGCCGATGAGCAGGATGGCGAGGCCCTTGTAGACCCATTCCCCCCAAACGCCGCCCAGAAACAGCGGCGGAATGATTGCCACCAGCGCGGCAACGACCACGACACCGGGCGTGTAGTAACGTGAAAAACGGTCGATGAAACGCTCGGTCGGCGCCTTGGATTCCTGGGCTTCTTCGACCAGCTTGACGACGCGGGCAATGGTGTTGTCGGCGGCGGTGGCCGTTACCCGGACGCGCAGCGCCGCGTCACCATTGATCGTGCCGGCAAAGACCTTGTCGTCGACGCTCTTGCGCACCGGCGTGCTTTCGCCGGTCACCGGCGCCTCGTCGATGGCGCTTTCGCCCGACAGGATCAGGCCATCCGCAGAGATACGGTCGCCGGGGCGAACGAGAATGGTCGCACCGACGGTAAGGCTTTCGGCCGGAACCGCGCGCGTCTGGCCGTTGACCTCCAGCAGCGCTTCCTTCGGCACGAGTGCTGTCAGCGACTGGATGCTCTGGCGGGCCTTGCCCGCCGCCACGCCTTCCAGGAGTTCGCCGACAAGGAACAGAAAGACCACTGCGGCGGCCTCTTCGCCGGCATTGATGATAACCGCGCCGACGGCAGCGATGGTCATCAGCATTTCGATCGAAAACGGTGTCCCTGCCATCGCCGCCATGACGGCGCGCCGGGCAATCGGGATAAGTCCGATCAGCATGGCGGCGATAAAGGCGTAAGGCGCGATCGACGGCACGAGGTGGCCGACGGCATAGGCAACGACCAGCGCGGCACCCGAAAGGATCGTCAGTCTGCCCTTTTTGCTTGCCCACCAGGGACCGGCGGTCGGGCGATGGTCATGCCCGTGCAAGCTTTCGGCCGCATCTCCGGCCGCGGGTTTCGAATGGTCGTGTCCCGCATGGTCACTATGGTCTGCGTGATCGTGGGGGGCATGGCTGTGATCGCCGTGATCATGGCCGCAGCATGCTTGCTTGGGCTCGGTAACCGGCGCGGTCTTGCCGGCGAGCTGCGAGACCGAAAAGCCAAGCCCCGTGACCTTCCTGGCGATAGCCGTGAGGTCGCTAACCGCTTCGTGGTTCACGGTCATGGTTCCCGCCGTCACCGAAACCGAAACGTCTGTGACGCCCGGCATGCGCCGGACTGCTGTGTCGATTTTGGCCGCGCAAGAGGCGCAATCCATGCCCTCTACCCGGTATCGCGTCTGTACCGCCTCTGCCATTGTCCGCTTCCTGTGTCGGTGCTTGTCAAACTCTGGCAACTTACCTACATCCTCTAGTGGCTAGAGGTGCAAGGGGAAAAATCATGAAAAAGATCACCATTGGCGAGGCCGCCCGAAAAAGCGGCGTCAAGGTGCCGACCATCCGCTATTACGAGGGCATCGGGCTGCTGCGGGAGCCGAGCCGCAGCGAGGGCAACCAGCGTTCCTATGAGCAGCCTGACCTCGACCGCCTCACCTTTATCCGCCATGCGCGCGAACTCGGCTTCGAGGTGGAGGCGATCCGCACGCTTCTCAGCCTGCAGGATAATCCACTCCAGCCTTGCGCGACCGCCGATGCGATTGCCAAGGCCCGGCTCATCGAGGTGGAGCAGCGGATACGCAGCCTGATGGCGTTGAAGGCCGAACTGGAAATGATGGTCGAGGGCTGCGGCCACGGTCGGGTCGATCAATGCCGGGTGATTGAGGTGCTTGCCGATCATGCCCAGTGCACGCATCATGGCCACTGATCCGTGCGTCATGTGGCCAGTCTCGATAGCTGGCGGTGGCCTTGCGGATAGCGGCGGGCTGATTGCCTCCCAACGGCCCGTCGAGTAGGGTCAGCCGAAAGGGCAGGGCGCAACGGCCCGCCGAAACCGGAATTCGCCATGACGCTTCAGGGAAAACGCATTCTTCTCATCATTTCCGGCGGCATCGCGGCCTATAAGAGCCTCGATCTGATCCGCCGGCTGCGCGAGCGCGGTGCGTCCGTGCGGCCGGTGATGACGGCGGGCGCGCAGGCTTTCGTGACGCCGCTTGCCGTCGGTGCGCTTTCGGCGGACAAGGTGTTCACCGAGCTGTTTTCCCGCGAGGACGAGCAGGATGTTGGCCACATCCGCCTTGCCCGCGATTGCGATCTGATCGTCGTCGCTCCTGCCACCGCCGACCTGATGGCGAAGATGGCGCACGGTCTGGCCGACGATCTGGCCTCGACCGTCCTTTTGGCCACGGACAAGCCGGTACTCGTCGCCCCGGCGATGAACCCGAAGATGTGGTCGCATCCCGCCACTCGCCGCAACCATGCGACGCTTCTGGCCGATGGCCTCCGCTTTATCGGTCCGGCCGCCGGCGAAATGGCCGAAAGCGGCGAAAAGGGCGAGGGCCGGATGGCCGAACCACTGCAGATCGCCGCTGCTGCCGAGGCGCTGCTCGATGCTGGCCCGAAACCTCTGGCAGGCAAGAAAGCGATCGTTACCTCCGGCCCAACGCATGAGCCGATCGATCCGGTGCGCTATATCGCCAATCGCTCATCCGGAAAGCAGGGCCACGCCATTGCCGCCGAACTCGCCCGGCTGGGGGCGGACGTGACGCTGGTCTCCGGTCCGGTCACGATCCCCGAACCGAAGGGGGTGAAGGTCGTTCATGTCGAGCGGGCCGAGGAAATGCGCGACGCCGTGATTGCGGCACTGCCGGCCGATATCGCCGTGATGGTCGCCGCCGTTGCCGACTGGCGCGTGGCTGCTGCTTCCGGAAACAAGATCAAGAAACAGCCCGGCGAAGCGCCGCCGCCGCTGCTGCTGACAGAAAACCCGGATATTCTGAAAACCATTGGCCACCACGCCAAACGACCGAAACTGGTCGTCGGCTTTGCCGCGGAAACGCAGAATGTCGCCGAAAACGGCCGCTCGAAGCTGGAACGCAAGGGGGCGGATTATATCGTCGCCAACGACGTCTCGCCCCATACCGGCATTATGGGTGGTGACCGCAACACCGTGAAGGTGATTGGCAAATCGGGCGACGAGGACTGGCCGGACATGGACAAGCAGGCCGTTGCCGAACGGCTTGGCCGGCTCATCGCCTCACATTTTTCCTGACGCTACCCGCCCCATCCGCGAAATGTCCGGGGTAGCACCCTGCGTCCCGAACAGGCGGACGTCGACGCCGTTTTCCCCGACGATGACAGCCGTGCCGTCGGGAATTTCCACCCAGGCATTGTCGTCGTCGTTGAGCGGTTCGGAGACCAGGCAATAGCCGCCGCTCGGCCCCATCGGCGCCGCATAGAGCGTCGGGGCTTTCCAGTCCGACGCATAGCGCACGGCATAGAGATCGTGGCCGTCGGAAAGTGCTGCGGTAAATCGCACCAGAACCTTGCGCTCCAGATGTTCGGCCAGGCGTTCGACGAAAGCCAGCGTTTCGGCGATAGCGCCAAGCGGATCCTGCTCGAGGCCGAATTGCAGCGCCAGCAGAAACAGAAGCTCGCTATCGGTCGAGCCGGTGCGGGCGGTGTACAGGTCGTTGTCGAGCATCGCCTCCATCGGCCGGCGCAGATGCTCGAAGTCGCCGATCTGGCCGTTGTGCATGAAGGACCAGCGGCCGTGCACGAAGGGGTGGCAATTGTCGCGCCGCGTGCCGCCGCCGGTCGCTGCCCGCACGTGGGCAAGAAACAGCGGTGAGCGGATCTGCCGGGCGATGCTCTTCAGATTGCAGTCCGACCAGGCAGGCAGGATGTCGCGGTAGCGGCCGGGCTCCGGATGGTCGCCATACCAGGCAATGCCGAAGCCATCGCCGTTTGTCGCTGTCTTGGCCCGGGTGGCGCAGTGAGATTGCTCGATCAGCGAATGGGCCGGCGACGATACCAGTTCTTCCAGATAAAGCGGCTCTCCGCGATAGGCTGCCCAGCGGCACATTCACACTACTCCAGATCGCGGGGATGGCCCGCCTTGATGGTTCGTTAACCATGATATGAACCGATCATCCGGCCGAACATGGTAAAAATGCGTTAACGAACAGGATCATTTCCACATCTTGCCGTTCAATCTACCGTTTTCTCCCCGTTGATATGTTTCCAAGGGAACCATGCAGCGGCGATATTCGAATAAACATTCCATCTTGACAGTGTTTGCTCGTATCATTTCATGATGTCTCATAAGCTGCGCAGCGCGGCGAGGGGAGTACGCAGGCATGAATGGCAAGCGCAGGATCGGCGTGGGTTTGATCGGAACGGGTTTCATGGGCAAGGCCCATGCACTCGGCTTTACGATCGCGGCACGGGTCTTCGACCAGCCGTTCGACCTCGACCTGGTCTCGGTTGCCGATGTCTCGCTGGACGGCGCGGAAAAGGCACGCCGCAATCTGGGCTTCCGCAAGGCGACGGCCGACTGGCGCGCGCTTCTGACCGATCCGGATATCGACATCATCGACATCACCACGCCCAATCTTCTCCACAAGGAGATGGCGCTCGCCGCCATCGCCCACGGCAAGCATGTCTATTGCGAGAAGCCGCTGGCCCCCACCGTTACCGATTGTGCAGAAATGGTCGCCGCCGCCGAGAAAGCCGGCGTGATGACCCAGGTCGGATTCAACTATCTGAAGAATCCGATGATTTTCCTTGCCAAGGACCTGATCGAAAGCGGTGAGATCGGCGAGATTCGCTCGGTGCGCGGCATCCATGCCGAGGATTTCATGATGGACGCATCTGCCCCCTGGGGCTGGCGGCTTGATCCGAAAAGCGGCGGAGGCGCGCTCGCAGATATCGGTAGCCATATTATTGCATCGCTGCGCCATCTGGTCGGGCCGATTGCCTCGGTCCTCGCTGAAACCATCATCCAGGTGCCGGAGCGTCCGGTGGCGCGCGGATCAAGCGAGATGCGCGCCGTTGAGGTGGACGATATCACCCGCGCCTTCGTGCGGTTCGAAGGCGGCGCGACCGGCAGCTTCGAGGCCAATTGGAGCGCCACCGGCCGCAAGATGCAGCATGATTTCGAAATCTACGGGTCGAAAGGCAGCATCGTCTTCACGCAGGAACGGATGAACGAACTCAAAGTCTGGTTTGCCGGCGACGGCATCCGCACCCGAGGTTACCGTACGATCTGGGCAGGCCCGGAGCATCCACCTTACGGTGCCTTCTGTGTCGCTCCCGGTCACCAGATTGGCTTCAACGATTTGAAAGCCATCGAAGCCAACGAGTTCCTGTCAGCGATCGCGACGGGCACCACGCCAGGCACCGATTTCCGCGAAGGGTTTGAAGTGCAGAAAGTCGTCTCTGCTAGCTACCAGTCCGCGAAAACCAATGAATGGGTGAGCATCGGCAAAGGCTAGCAATTCGTGAAGCGGTGGGAAAAATGGAACTGTAGAATGAATGTTCTATTCCTTGCCCCATTCCTCGCATAAGGTTTTGACGGCAGCGCAAACGCAGAAAGAGACCCGGATAGATGGCCGAAACGGAAAACAGCATCGCTATTCCGCAGGATTTTGACGGTCTCAAAGCGATGATTCTGGAGCGCAAGGCGCAATTGCCGAAGCGGTTGCGCCAGGTCGCCGCCTACGCCCTCGACAACCCCRACGAGATCGCCTTCGGCACAGCCGCCAGTATCGCCACGTCGGCCGATGTGCAGCCCTCGACGCTGGTCCGCTTCGCCCAGCATTTCGGCTTCGAGGGTTTTTCCAGTCTGCAGCAGATTTTTCGGGCAAGGTTGCGTGAGCGCACGCCGGGGTATGACGAGCGCCTGAAAGCACTGAGCGGCAATGATCACAGCAAGCTGGAAAGCGGCTCGATCTTCAACGGCTTCGTCGCCGCCGCGCATCGTTCGCTCGATAACATCGCCTCCTCCGTCGAGCCGGAAGCCTTCGAGCGGGCCGTCAATATCCTCGCCGGGGCCGAGACGATCTATCTGGTTGCCAAGCGCCGCTCCTATCCGATCTCCGGCTATATGGCCTATGCCTTCGGCAAGTTGAAGGTCAGATACCAGATGGTTGGTACGGCGGCCGGGATCGATGACGATATTCTGGCCATGGCAGGGTCGAAGGATGCTGCCTTCGCCGTCAGTTTCTCGCCCTATGCCTCGGAAAGCGTCAATCAGGCAAAAATGCTCGCCAATCAAAAGGTGCCGGTCGTCTCGCTGACGGACTCGGCCTTTTCGCCGCTGGCGGAATCGTCCAAGGTCTGGTTCGAGCTTGTCGAGGCCGATCATGCCGGGTTCCGTTCGCTCTCGGCCAGCATGGCCTTCGCCATGGCGCTGACGGTGGCGGTTGCCGAAAAGCGGCGGCGGAACGGCAAAGAACGAGAATAGAATGAA
Organism: Pararhizobium sp. P1_E7; assembly: GCF_056405855.1. Classification (NCBI taxonomy): domain Bacteria; kingdom Pseudomonadati; phylum Pseudomonadota; class Alphaproteobacteria; order Hyphomicrobiales; family Rhizobiaceae; genus Pararhizobium; species Pararhizobium sp. P1_E7. The sequence continues at coordinate 12,153 of NZ_JBFUBH010000024.1, forward strand.
AATTCCATATTGACTAGATGTCGGAACCTATGTTTCATAAGGCGATCACCTACAGACATTAAAGATGTCGGCGCGACGCAGGCGCCCGCCGGGAGGAAGCAGTGAGTCAGACCAACAGGACGCAGGCAGACAAGCCGCTCGACCTCATCACCATCGGCCGTGCCTCGGTCGATCTTTACGGCCAGCAGATCGGCACGCGGCTGGAAGATGTCGCCAGTTTCGCCAAGTCCGTCGGCGGCTGCCCCACCAATATTTCCGTCGGAACCGCCCGCCTCGGCCTGAAGTCGGCGCTTCTCACCCGCGTCGGCAAGGAGCAGATGGGCCGCTTCATCCAGGAACAGCTGGAGCGTGAAGGCGTCGAGACCAGGGGCATCGTCACCGATCCGGAACGGCTGACGGCGCTTGCCATTCTGGCTGTCGAAAGCGATCATTCCTTCCCGCTTCTGTTTTACCGCGACAACTGCGCCGACAGCGCGCTTTGCGAAGACGACGTTTCGGAAGACTTCATCCGTTCCGCCCGGGCAATTCTTGTCACCGGGACGCATTTCGCCAAGCCGCATACCGATGCCGCCCAGCGCAAGGCGATCCGCATCGCCAAGGAAAGCGGCGCCAAGGTGGTCTTCGATATCGATTACCGCCCCAACCTCTGGGGCCTTGCCGGTCATGACGCCGGCGACAACCGTTATATCGCATCGGACAAAGTCTCTGCGCATCTGAAGACGGTGCTTGCCGATTGCGATCTGATCGTCGGCACCGAAGAGGAAGTGCTGATCGCATCCGGCGACAGCGATCTGCTGGCGGCACTCAAGACCATCCGCGCCAATTCCAAGGCGACGATCGTGCTCAAGCGCGGCCCGATGGGCTGCATCGTCTATGACGGCCCGATCTCCGGTGACCTGGAAGACGGCATCGTCGGCAAGGGTTTCCCGATCGAGGTCTACAATGTTCTCGGTGCCGGCGACGCGTTCATGTCCGGTTTCCTGCGCGGCTGGCTGAAGGGGGAGCCGCATGCGACATCCGCCACCTGGGCCAATGCCTGCGGTGCCTTTGCCGTTTCGCGCCTTCTCTGTGCGCCGGAAATCCCGACCTGGACCGAGCTGCAATTCTTCCTGGAGAATGGCAGCAAGGAAAAGGCGCTGCGCAAGGACGAGGCGATCAACCACGTGCACTGGGCAACCACCCGCCGCCGCGAAATCCCGCAACTGATGGCGCTTGCCATCGATCACCGCAGCCAGCTGGAAGATCTGGCCGGCGGCAATGCCGAGCTTCTGGCGCGCATCCCGGCATTCAAAGTCCTTGCCGTGAAGGCTGCCGAGCGCATTGCCAACGGCCGCCCCGGCTTCGGCATGCTGATCGACGACAAGTATGGCCGTGACGCGCTCTATGCGGTCAACAAGAACTTCTGGATCGGCAAGCCGATCGAGCTTCCCGGTTCGCGTCCGCTGCAATTCGAATTCAGCCAGGATCTCGGTAGCCGGCTGATCGAATGGCCAGTCGATCACTGCATCAAGGTCCTGAGTTTCTTTAATCCGGATGATCCCGCCGAGATGAAGACCGCCCAGATCGCCAAGTTGCGCTCGGCTTTCGAGGCTGCGCGAAAAGTCGGCCGCGAAATCCTGATCGAGATCATCGCCGGCAAGCATGGCACGCTCGATGACGACACGATCCCGCGTGCGCTGAGCGAACTCTACGATGCCGGCCTGAAGCCGGACTGGTGGAAGCTCGAGCCGCAGGCAAGCCGTGCCGCCTGGGCTGCGATCGATGCCGTCATCGAAAAACGCGACCCGCTCTGCCGCGGCGTCGTCCTGCTCGGGCTGGAAGCACCGTATGAAGCGCTGAAGGAAGGTTTTGCCGCGGCGCGGACATCGAAGACCGTCAAGGGTTTTGCCGTCGGCCGGACGATCTTTGCCGAAGCCAGCAAGGCCTGGCTTGCGGGCGAGATCAACGACGAACAGGCGATCGCCGACATGGCGGGCAAATTCGAGGCGCTGGTCAATCTCTGGCTTGGTCTGGCGGAAACAAAAGTGGCGTGAGCGGTCGGTGCGGCATTTGTGACTGCACCCCTCTGTCGGCGACGCCGACATCTCCCCCACAAGGGGGGAGATCATCGTGAGCCTCGCGATCGACAAGGGAAAAGAATAGTCTCCCCCCTTGTGGGGGAGATGTCACGAAGTGACAGAGGGGGGTAAACCTCCACATGTGCAGAATTCAATGCGAGGCGATGTCCTCGTTCGAGGAGGAAACAATGAGCCAGAAGACTGTTCGCCTGACCATGGCGCAGGCCGTCGCGCGGTTTCTCACCAGGCAGATGACCGTGATCGAGGGCGAGAAGACGCCGATCTTCGGCGGTGTCTTCGCCATTTTCGGCCATGGCAATGTCGCCGGTATCGGCGAGGCGCTGCATGGCATCAAGGATACGCTGCCGACCTATCGCGCCCAGAACGAGCAGGGCATGGCGAATGCGGCGATTGCCTTTGCCAAGGCAAGCTTCCGCCGCCGCTTCATGGCCTGCACCACCTCGATAGGCCCCGGCGCGCTCAACATGGTGACGTCGGCGGCCTTGGCGCACGTCAACCGCCTGCCGGTGCTGCTTCTGCCCGGCGATGTCTTTGCCAATCGCCGCCCGGATCCGGTTTTGCAGCAGATCGAGGATTTCGGCGACGGCACCATGACCGTCAACGACTGCTTCCGTCCCGTTTCGCGTTACTTCGACCGGATCACCCGTCCGGAACAGATCATCCCGGCGCTGCGCCGTGCCATGCAGGTGCTGACCGACCCCGCCGATTGCGGCCCGGTCACGCTGTCGCTTTGCCAGGATGTGCAGGCGGAAGCCTATGATTATCCGGAGAGCTTCTTCGACGAAAAGGTCTGGACGACCCGCCGCCTGCATCCGGATGCAGACGAACTTGCACATGCGATTACGGTACTGAAAGCTGCCCGGAAACCGGTGATCATTTCCGGCGGCGGCGTGCTTTATTCCGAGGCCAGCAAGACGCTCGCCGCCTTTGCTGAGAGACACGGCATCCCTGTCGTCGAAACCCAGGCCGGCAAATCATCGCTGCCGCACAGCCATCCGCTAAACATGGGCTCGGTCGGCGTCACCGGCACATCGGCGTCCAATCAGGTGGCCGAGGATGCCGATGTCGTTCTTGCCGTCGGCTCGCGAATGCAGGATTTCACCACCGGCTCCTGGGCGCTGTTCAAGAACGACGACCTGAAGATCATCGGCCTCAACACCCAGGCCTTCGACGCCGCCAAGCATGAGGCCCTGCCGCTGGTGTCCGACGCCCGCGTCGGTCTCGATGCCCTAAGCGCCGGCCTCGGCTCGCACAAGGTCGATGCCGCCTGGACGAACAAGGCGACCGACGGCAAGGCCGAATGGCTGAAGGCTGCCGGAAAAGCGACCGCCACCACCAACGCGGCTCTGCCGTCCGACGCCCAGGTCATCGGCGCCGTCCAGCGTGCCCGCAAAGAAAATACGACGCTGGTCTGCGCCGCCGGTGGTCTGCCTGGCGAATTGCACAAGCTGTGGCAGGCGGATGCGCCCGGCAGCTATCACATGGAATACGGCTTCTCGACCATGGGCTACGAAGTGGCCGGCGGTCTTGGCGTCAAGCTTGCCAAGCCCGAGAGCGACGTCATCGTCATGGTCGGCGACGGCAGCTACATGATGCTCAATTCCGAGATTGCCTCGTCGATCATGCTCGGCGCCAAGATCACCATCGTGCTACTCGACAATGCCGGTTACGGCTGCATCAACCGGCTGCAGATGGCAACCGGCGGCGCCAACTTCAACAACCTCTTGCGCGATACCTATCACGTCACGCTGCCGGCCATCGACTTCGCCGGACATGCCGCCGCGATGGGGGCGATCACCCGCAAGGTCGCCTCGATCAACGAATTGGAAATCGCACTGAAGGAAACCGCCGGCGAGAACCGCACCACCGTCATCGTCATCGATACCGACCCGCTGATCACCACCGACGAGGGTGGTCACTGGTGGGATGTGGCGGTGCCGGAAGTCTCCGAGCGCTCGAAGGTCGTTGAGGCCCGCAAGGGCTATGAAAAAGCGCTCGCCGCCCAGCGTATCGGCTAGGATAAGCAATCACAAACTCCGTCATCCTCGGGCTTGACCCGAGGATCCAACCGTGAGGCGTCGCCGGGAGCCATGGATCCTCGGGTCAAGCCCGAGGATGACGGGAATACAGGATGACAGGGAGGGCCGATTGCCTTCCTCCAAGGAGAATTTTCATGAAAGCCAAACTCGGCATGTCGCCCATCGCTTGGTGGAACGACGACCTTCCCGAACTCAGCGACGACGTGTCGCTCGAAGAATGCCTGCGCCAGTCGCGCAGTGCGGGCTTCACCGGCATGGAGCAAGGCCGCCGCTTTCCCAACAATCCGAGTGAAATGCTGCCGATCCTGCGCACGGCCGACGTGACGCTCTGCGGCGGCTGGTTCTCCGGCACGCTGGTCAATGAGGAACTCTCGGCCAACAAGGACCGCATCGCGCCGATGATCGAACTGTTCAAGGCCGTCAATGCGCCCTGCATCGTCTATGGTGAAGTCGGCCGGTCTATCCAGGGCGACCGCTCCAAGCCGCTCGCCACCAAGCCGCGCCTTGGCGATGACGAGATGAAGGCCTATGCGCGCCGCGTCACAGAATTCGGCGAATGGTGCGCCGATCAGGGCATGCCGCTCTCCTACCATCATCACATGGCGGCCGTCGTGGAAACCGAAGCGGAACTCGACGCATTCATGAAGAATTCGGGCGAAGGCATTCCGCTGCTGCTGGACGCCGGCCATTTGGCTTTCGCCGGCGGTGATGTGCTGCGCGCCATCGACAACCACCATGCCCGCATCAACCATGTGCACGTAAAGGATATCCGCCAAGTCGTCATCGACGGCCTGGATCGCAGCAAGCAATCCTTCCTCGACGCCGTGGCGCTCGGGGCCTTTACCGTACCGGGCGACGGCTCGCTCGATTTCGGCGCCATCGTCAAGCGTTTCGCCGACTATGGCTATGAAGGTTGGTTCGTGGTCGAGGCCGAGCAGGATCCGCGCAAGTCGCCGCCGCAGAAAATGGCGGAGATAGGGTATGCCGAACTGATGCGTGTCATGACCGCTGCAGGCTATACTGTGGAAACGGAAGGCTTCCCCAAGGGGTGATCCCAGCCAGATGAAAATCAATAGGAGCCACACCATGCCAAACCTTCTCGTCAAACCAAAAGGCACTTCCGGCCTCGTCCATGACATCACGCCTCAGTCAGCCGGCTGGACCTATGTCGGTTTCGGCCTCAATCGCCTGTCGGCAGGCGAGAAGACGGCAGGCGAAAGTGCTGACCGCGAAACCTGCCTCGTGCTTGTCTCGGGCAAGGCGAAGATTTCCGTCGATGGCGAGGATTTCGGCGAGCTGGGTGAACGCATGACGCCGTTCGAGGGGCAGCCCTATGCGGTTTACGTGCCGAAAGGCAGCCGCTGGGAAGCCACGGCGACGACGGCGCTTGATCTTGCCGTCTGCTCCGCTCCGGGCGGTGAGGGCTACAAGGCGCAGGTGATCGCACCCGGCCGCCATCCGCAGATGACCCGCGGCAAGAATACCAATACGCGCTACGTCACCAACATCATGCCGGAAGACGACAATGCGGCGCATTCGCTGCTGGTCGTCGAAGTCATTACGCCGGGCGGCCACACCTCGTCCTATCCGCCGCACAAGCATGACGAGGACAATCTGCCAGCCGAAAGCTTTCTTGAGGAAACTTATTATCACCGCCTCAACCCATCACAGGGTTTCGCCATGCAGCGCGTCTATACCGACGACCGCTCGCTGGACGAGACGATGGCGGTGGAGGATGGTGATGTGACGCTGGTGCCGAAGGGCTATCATCCGGTCGCGGCAATCCATGGCTACGATCTCTATTACCTCAATGTCATGGCCGGCTCGTCGCGGGTCTGGAAATTCAACAACGCCAAGGAACATGCGTGGCTGTTTACCGGCGTCTGATACGCTAGGTTCGTCCTGTACAGGAGGAGCGGACATGCACATTGATGGATACTGCCATTGCGGCGCGATCCGGTATGAGGCGGAGATCGATCCCGACAAGGTCGGTATTTGCCACTGCACCGATTGCCAGCACATGACAGGTTCGGTTTATCGGGTCACGGTGTCCGTTCCGAAAGCCGATTTCCGCATCACGGCGGGTGAGCCGAAAACCTATACGAAGACCGGCGACAACGGCCGGACGCGTTTCCAGATGTTCTGTGGTGATTGCGGCTCGCCGATCTATACGACCGGGACCGATGAGGACGCCGAAGAGATCGGTATCCGTTGGGGCAATATCCGCCAGCGCCGCGCGCTTGCGCCGAGCCACCAGATCTGGTGTTCGTCGGCGGTAAACTGGTTTGGCGAGCGCGATGCGCTGCCGGGCCGGGAACGGGACTGAGGAGCGTTTGACGGATGAAGACCGGCCAGTTCCGGATGCGGCAATGCGCAATCGAGGGTGTCGAGGCCGTTGAGGCGGACACGGCGCACAGTTTCGGCCGCCATACCCATGACCAGTTCGGCATCGGCGTGATCATCCGTGGGGCGCAGAAATCCGCAAGCGGCCGCGGTCCGGTCGAGGCCGGTCCCGGCGACATGATCACGGTCAATCCCGGCGAAGTGCACGACGGCCATCCGATTGGCGGGGAGGGGCGCTCCTGGCGGATGCTCTATTTCGATCCAGGCCTGATTGCGCGCGCGGTTCTGGACATCGGCGAAGGCAGGCCGGACGACTTTGTGTTCTCACAGCCGGTGATGAGTGACAGCCATGCTGCCCGACGTCTCCTGGCGGTCTACACGGCGATGACGCAGATGCGCGAAACGCTGGCGCCGGAAACCGGCTTCCTGCAGCTGGTGGCATCGCTGATGGACCGCCCAAAGGCCTTCCGTTTCGTGCCAGCGTCCATCACCCGGGCGAAAACCCTGCTGGATGACGATCCGGCCGCCGCCACGACCCTGGCCGACCTTGCCGCCGCAAGCGGGCTCAGCCGCTTTCAGGTGGTGCGCGCCTTCTCGGAGGCGACCGGCATGACACCGCATGCCTATCTGATCCAGCGCCGCATCGGCGCCGTTCGCCGGATGATCGCCAAGGGGGCGCCGCTCGCCGACGCCGCTTTTGCCAGCGGGTTTGCCGATCAGAGCCACATGACCCGGGCTTTCGTTCGCGCCTACGGCATCACGCCGGGCGCCTACGCGCGCGCTCATAACTGAAGCGCTGCAATTTCGTTCAAGACCGAAGGGCCGGTGATCCGCTTTTCTCCGGTTTTCCCTGTCGAACGGAGTGCGTCGTGACCCTCGAATATCTGCTGACATCCATTGTCGTCATCCTTCTGCCCGGCACCGGCGTGCTCTATACGCTGGCAACGGGCCTCAATTCCGGCGGCCGGGCCAGCGTTCTCGCCGCATTCGGCTGCACGCTTGGCATCCTTCCGCATATCGTTGCCAGTGTTGCCGGGCTGGCGGCCCTTTTGCACACCAGCGCCATGGCTTTTCAAGTGATCAAATATCTCGGCGCCGCCTATCTGCTCTACATGGCCTGGAGCGTGCTGCGCGACGCCGGCAGTCTGCAGGTTGCACAAGAAGCCCGACCCATGCGGGCAGGCAAGATTATCGGCACGGCCATCCTGCTCAACAGCCTCAACCCGAAGCTGTCGCTGTTCTTCCTGGCTTTCCTGCCGCAATTCGTGCCGGATGGCACGCCGTCGCCGACCCTGTCCATGCTATGGCTCGCCGCGGTTTTCATGGTGCTGACTTTCATCGTCTTCGTGTTCTATGGCGTCTTTGCCGCAGCGGCGCGGCGCTACGTCATCTCACGGCCGGGCGTGACCACATGGCTGCGGCGCGGCTTTGCCGGCGCCTTCGGGCTGATGGGGCTGCGGCTGGCGCTGTCGGCACGGTGAGGCCGGCATGGCGTAGCCGGACAGGAAAGCGCATCCGCGACACGGCAAGGGCGATATCTGTTTGATCTCAGGGGAAAATCCCCCTATTCGAACGGGGTATTCCGCGCGGTCGAAAGACATGCGGATCGCCAGACCTTCACCAGACCTTCAAAGGAGCCTGCCTCGTGTCTTCAGCGTCCTCGCCGGTATTCGGCAAGAAATACTCCGCCTTCCTGTTCGATATGGACGGAACGCTCCTGAGTTCCATCGAGGCCGCCGAACGGGTGTGGGGAAAATGGGCTGAAAGCCACGGCCTCGATGTCGCGACCTTCCTGCCGACCATGCATGGCAAGCGCGGCGTCGATACGATCCGCCAGCTCGGCCTGCCGGGCGTCGATCCTGAAGCGGAATCGGCACTGATCTGCCAGGGCGAGATCGAGGATGTCGACGGCGTGAAGCCGCTGCCGGGCGCCATCGAATTCCTGAAAAGCCTGCCGCCGGAGCGCTGGGCGATCGTCACGTCGTCGCCGCGCGAGCTGGCCAAGGTCCGCATCGCCGCTGCCGGCCTGCCGGAACCGAAATTCATCGTCATCGCCGAGGACGTCTCGCGCGGCAAGCCGAGCCCGGAATGCTACCTGCTCGGCGCCAAGCGGGTCGGCTTCGATGCCAAGGATTGCCTCGTCTTCGAAGACGTTGCGGCTGGCGTGATCGCCGGGGAATCGGCAGGCTCGGACGTGATGGTCATTACCGCCACCCACACCCATCCGTTTGAAACATCGCATCCGACGATCCCGGGCTATATCGGCATCGAAGTCTCGGTCGATGAAAACGGCGATCTCACGCTGACGGATCGCCGCTGATCAACCGTGCCGAAACGGCGGGGCCGCTGGACAAGCCAGAGGTGCAGGTATTTAATTAGCGCTACATGAAATTCCGGCGACAGACGCATTCCACCGTTCAATGGAGGATGAAATGAACAGCGTCAGATGGAAGCTTCAGGGGCGTGAATTCATACATTGCAACTGCGCCTATGGGTGTCCCTGCCAATTCAATGCACTTCCCACCCAGGGCAAATGCCACGCGATCGGCGTCATCGAGGTCGAGGACGGTTTTCACGGTGAGACGCGGCTCGACGGGTTGCGCATCGGCATGATCGTGTCATGGCCGGGCCCCATCCATGAAGGCCATGGCCAGTGCGTTCCGATCGTCGACGAACGGGCAACGCCAGCACAGCGCGATGCCTTGCTGCGCATTATGAGCGGACTGGACACCGAGCCGGGCGCGACCTTCTTCGCCGTGTTCGCCACCACATTCGATACGGTGCATGAGCCGGTCTTCACACGGATCGATTTCGATTGGGATATGGACGGGCGCACGGCCAAGATCGACATTCCCGGCTGGATCGAAGCGCGCGGCGAACCGATCCGCAATCCCGTTACCGGCGAAGAACACCGAGCTCGCATCAACCTGCCGCATGGGTTCGAGTATGATGTGTGCGAGGCCGGACGTGGATGGGCAGAGACCAAAGGGCCGATTGCTCTCTCCACCAAGGATTCGCACGCCCATTTTGCCCGCCTGCACATGACCGGGACCGGTGTCGTCCACTAGCGGCCCCGACACTTTTCGGCATCATGTTCAAGGATCGAGGCTATGGCCGGCATCACGCTCGACACCCTGCTCAGGCGGGACCGGATCATCATAACCGTTAGCCTGGCAGTCATCACCCTGCTTGCCTGGCTCTATCTATTGTCGCTGGGCGGCATGACGGCAGCCGGCAAACAGCCGATGGAAGGCATGGACGGCATGTCTGCGATGAACATGCCCGGAATGGACATGCCCGGGCCGGAAATGCCAGGCATGACCGAGGCCGTGCTTTCCCCGCACGCGTGGAGCCCCGGCGAGGCATTTCTCGTTTTTACGATGTGGTCGGTGATGATGGTCGGCATGATGCTTCCGTCGGCCGCGCCGATGATCCTGCTCTACGCGCGGGTCGGCCGGCACGCCGCAAGCCAGGGCGCACCGTTTGCGGCCACCGGTATCTTTGGCAGCGGCTATGTCGCAGCCTGGCTGCTGTTTTCGCTGACGGCAACCTTCGGGCAATGGCTGCTCGAACGCACCCTGTTGCTGACACCGATGCTGGAAAGTGTAAACAACCTGTTCAGCGGGTTGCTGCTCCTGTTTGCCGGCGTCTATCAGTGGACGCCGCTCAAGCAGGCTTGCCTCAGCAAATGCCGCGCACCGCTTGCCTTTATCCAGAGCGAGGGCGGATTTCGCCGCGATCCCTGGGGCGCTTTCAGGATGGGGCTGCGCCACGGCCTGTATTGCATCGGTTGCTGCTGGCCGCTGATGGCGCTTCTGTTCGTCGGCGGGATCATGAACATTCTTTGGATCGCCGCGCTCGCGATCTTCGTCCTTGCCGAGAAAGTCATGCCCGGCGGGCAACGGCTCTCGCAAGCCGCCGGCGTCATCCTCGTTGCGGCGGGCGTGTGGCTGGCCGTCCGCGGCCTTGTCTGATGGAAGGGGACGAAGGCAGTAAATATCACGCCGCCTTGGCGACGTGATACTCCTTGATGGCGATCATCTTGATAGCCGGATACCGTTCGGCTTCATAACGCAGCGAGAACGAGTCCTGCGCCAAAAACACCGGGTCGCCGTCGAGATCGCGGGCGATGTCGCCGCGCCGTGCCGTGATGAACTTATCGAGGTCCGCCGGCAGGTCGGCTGAAATCCAGCGGCAAACGGAAAAGCGGGCGACATCGAACGAAACCGGAAGGCCGTATTCCGATTGCAGCCGTTCCTTCAGAACGTCGAGCTGCAGTGCGCCGACGACACCGACGATGGCGGGCGAGCCGTCTTCGGGCGAGAACAGCTGCACGACGCCTTCTTCGGCCATCTGCTGCAGGGCTTCCTTCAGCTTCTTCGCCTTCATGGCATCTTCCAGGCGCACGCGGCGCAGGATTTCCGGCGAGAAGTTCGGCACGCCCTGGAACACCAGCTGTTCACCTTCGGTCAGCGTGTCGCCGATCCTGAGCGTGCCATGGTTGGGGATACCGACCACGTCGCCTGCATAGGCCGTATCGGCCAGCTGACGCTGCGAGGCAAAGAAGAACTGCGGCGCCGTCAACCCAAGCTGCTTGCCGGTGCGCGCCAGCCGCGCCTTCATGCCGCGCTCCAGCTTGCCGGAGCAGACGCGGGCAAAGGCGATGCGGTCGCGATGGTTCGGGTCCATGTTGGCCTGGATCTTGAAGACGAAGGCCGTCATCTTGTCGTCGGTCGCCTGCACGGTGCGGATATCGGCCACCTGGTCGCGCGGCGGCGGCGCGATGTCGCCGAGCGCGTTGATCAGGTCGCGCACGCCGAAATTCCTGAGCGCCGAACCGAAGAAGACGGGCGTCAGATGGCCTTCGAGGAAAGCCTTCCTGTCGAAAGGCTTGCAGGCCTCGATGGCGAGCGAGGTTTCGTCGATAAAGGCGTCGCGCTCGTTTTCAGGCAAACGGTGTGCCGCCATTTCGGGGCCGTTGACCTTGGTGAGGATTTCCTGCGTATCGGCGCCGCGCACGGTGTTGTCGGCGAGGTGATAGGAACCGCAGAACGTCTTTGACCGGCCGATCGGCCAGGTCACCGGCGCACAATCGAGCGCCAGCTTTTCCTCGACCTCATCGAGGATTTCGAATGGGTCGCGGCTTTCGCGGTCCATCTTGTTGATGAAGGTGATGATCGGAATGTCGCGCATGCGGCAGACTTCGAACAGCTTCAGCGTCCGCGGCTCGATACCCTTGGCGGCATCGATGACCATGACGGCCGCATCGACGGCGGTCAGCGTGCGATAGGTATCGTCGGCGAAGTCTTCGTGACCGGGCGTGTCGAGAATGTTGAAGACATTGCCGTGGTATTCGAAGGTCATCACCGAGGTGACGACGGAGATGCCGCGTTCGCGCTCGATCTTCATCCAGTCGGAGCGCGTCTGGATACGGTCCTTTTTCGCCTTGACTTCACCGGCGAGCTGGATGGCGCCGCCGAACAGCAGCAGCTTTTCCGTCAGCGTCGTTTTACCGGCGTCCGGGTGTGCGATAATAGCAAAGGTGCGGCGGCGGGAAACCGCCTCGGCGATACTTTCGGCCATGATGTGAATCCTGTGAATTGCCGCGTATGTAGCGGAGCCGTGGATAACTTGCAATTCGCATTGACTGCGCCGCGGCCGGAATTGCTAAGGAGGAGCATGACCCAACAATCGCAGACACTCCCAAACCTCAGCCTCGTTCGCCTGCCAAACGGCGAAGGCATCGATTTGCCGTCCTATGAGACCGCAGGTGCGGCCGGTATGGACCTTCGCGCCGCCGTCGAGGCGGACCGACCATTGTTCCTTGGCCCGGGCAAGCGGGCGCTGGTGCCGACCGGGTTCATCTTCGAGGTTCCCGTGGGTTACGAAGCGCAGATCCGCCCGCGTTCCGGCCTTGCCTTCAAGCACGGCATCACCTGCCTCAATACGCCCGGCACGATCGACAGCGACTATCGCGGCGAAGTGAAAGTCTTGCTGATCAACCTCGGCGACGAGGATTTCGTCATCGAGCGCGGCATGCGCATCGCCCAGATGGTGATCGCCCCGGTCACGCAGGTTTCCATCCGCGAATCCTTAGATGCCAGCGAAACGGCACGCGGTGCCGGCGGCTTCGGTTCCACCGGCGTTTAAGTGGCCGCCGCTGCCGACAGCCACGGGCTGACATTCCGTCAGAATTATTTTGGCGATCCGGCAGCCTGGGCGGCGCTGGTGGCGTTGCTTGAGGATACCTTCGGTATCGATGTCGGCATTCAGGATCGCTTCGGCGGGCCGGATCCGACGAGCATGCCGTTTGGCTATTTCGATGAAAACGGCGTTTGCGCCGCCAATTTCAGCGCCTTCTCCATGCCGATGATGATCGATGGCCGCTTGGTAAGGGCGGCCGGTTTCCAGTCGGGCGCGGTGCGCCCGCAATGGCGGGGCCGTGGGCTTTATCGGGATCTGATGAACCGCGCGTTCGGCTGGTGTGACGAACAGGGATTTGACCTCGGTATTCTCCTGACGGACAAGCCGGCAATGTATGAGCCCTATGGTTTTAAGATCCTGCCGCAGCAGCGGTTCCTCGGGCCTCCACCGCCGGTGGAAACGACGCATGCCGGAGCAGCGCACGTATTGTCGGTGGAAAATGCGGCTGACATCGCTCTGATCCGGCAGATTTTGCGTGAGAGAACGCCTGTTTCCTCTGTTTTCGCGGTCGCAGCGCAGGCGGAAATGTTCTTGCTCAACAGTTTCTTTGATCCTGACATCGAGCTCGCCTATCTCGATCGGTTCGAGGCGGTGGTTGCGTGGAAGAGCGACGAAGCATCCTTTCAGCTTCTCGATATTGCCGGCAAATCGATCCCGCCGCTCGCCGCCATTCTCCCTGTACTCGATCAACGCCCTGATCGCGTCGAGGTTTGCTTTCCGCCGGATAAATTGGGCTGGCAGGGCACCCCTGAATCATTTGAGTCCGATATCTGCCTGATGGTTCAGGGAGACGCTGCCTCTCGTTTGTCCGGTCCCGTGATGCTGTCGCCACTGGCCGAGTTCTGACGCTTATTTTCCACTATCAAGTGGCGGCAGCCGGCGCTTCACCGGCGACGATTTGACGATCGACGTATTGGTCTGGGATCGTTCGGCAATGCGGTCGAGGATCGCGTCCAGCTGCTCCATGTCGCGGACCAGAAGCTTGGCGATGAAACAGTCGTCACCCGTCACCTTGTCGCATTCGACGAATTCCGGGGTCTCCTGGATCATCTTTTCGACGATATGCAGCATCCCGGGCATCGGGCGAACGCGCACGATCGCCTGCAGCGCATAGCCCAGTGCGACCGGATTGATCGAAACGGTAAAGCCGGTGATCACGCCACGATCCTCCAGCCGCCGCAGCCGGTCGGCCGTGCTGGGCGAGGACAGGCCCGCCTCCTGCGCCAGTTCCTTCAGCGAGATACGCGCGTTGAGGGAGAGGATGTCGAGCAGGCGCCGGTCGAGATCGTCAAGCATCGGAAACTCCTGTAAGGCGAAATTGAGAGTACGCCTCTTATGATAAGGCATTATGCGGGAAACGCCTTCTGAAATCCATATATTCCGCCGCCGCCGCATCATAATCTTCCGCTTCGTTCAACGGAGTGGATGCGATGGAAAAGGATATCAGAACCGGCAGTATCGAAATGACTGCGGCGATGCTGATTTCGGGCACGATCGGCTGGTTCGTGCTGATGTCCGGCCAGCCGGTGATCGATGTGGTGCTCTGGCGCTGCCTGTTCGGCGCGCTGACGCTGCTGGCGATCTGCGCCATGCTCGGCCATTTCCGTACCAGCATCCTGACATGGCGCCTGTTCGGACTTGCCGTCCTCGGTGGTGTCGCCATCGTCGTCAATTGGCTGCTTTTGTTCGGCGCCTATTCGCGTTCGTCGATCTCGATCGCCACCATGGTCTACAACACCCAGCCCTTCATGCTTCTGGCAATCGGCGGCCTGGTTTTCAGGGAAAAGATCACCGCCACAAAGCTCGGCTGGCTCGCGGTTGCGTTTGCCGGCATGGTGGCGATCGTCCAGGCAAAGCCTTCCGGCGGTTTTGCAGGCAGCGACTACCTGACGGGGATTGCCATGGCTTTGGCAGCTGCGTTCTTTTACGCACTGGCCGCGCTGGTGGCCAAGCGGCTGAAGGGAACCCCGCCGCATCTGATCGCGCTCATCCAGGTCATAGCCGGCCTCATCATGCTTACACCGTTTGCCGCAACCTCCGGCCTGCCGAACGAGCCGTATCAATGGGCGCTGCTGGTTGCGATGGGCGTGATCCACACGGGGCTGATGTACATTCTGCTCTACAGTGCGATCCAGAAGCTGCCCACCCATCTGACCGGCGCGCTCTCCTTCATCTATCCGGTTGCCGCACTTGCCGTTGACCGCATCGCCTTCGGGCATCAGCTGCAGCCTGTGCAGCTTCTCGGTTCGGCTGCGATCCTGATTGCGGCTGCCGGCATGACATTCGGCTGGACATGGCCCCGCCTTGTGCGGCATCAGGCGGGCTGAGTTCGTCCATGGAGGCTTAAATGATCACCTGTTATCTTCGCTATACGATCGATCCCTACAAGCTTGCCGAATTCGAGGAATACGCCAAGCTCTGGATTCCGCTGGTCAACCGCCTGGGCGGCACGCATCACGGCTACTTCATGCCGCATGAGGGGACGAACAATATCGCGCTTGCCCTCTTCAGCTTTCCAAGCCTGGCGGCCTATGAAGAGTACCGCGTGAAAATGGCTGAGGATGCCGAATGCCTCGCCGCCTTTGCGCTTGCTGAGAAGACCCGCTGCATTGTGAGCTACGAGCGCAGCTTCATGCGGCCGGTCTTCGAATAAATTCAGAACGTGATTTCGTCCGACCGGCGCAGTTCGATCGCGTGTCCACCGGCATTGAAACCRCCAAGCACGCGATTGTGGTGGGCGATGATCTGCGGAAAGGTCAGCTCGCCCATGTCGCCGGTGGTGTGTCCGTCGGACAAAAGGGTGACATCGTAGCCCAAGGAGACCGCGCGGCGCGCCGTGGTATCGACGCAGAATTGCGTTTGACAGCCGCCAATGACCAGATGAGTGATCGACAGTTTCGCAAGTTCTTCCTCAAGGTTGGTCTGAAAGAAGCTGTCGCAGCTCGACTTATGGATGACCGTCTCGCCAAGAACCGGCGCGATCTCGTGGCGCAGGCCCCAGCCATGGGAAGAGCGCGCCAGCGGATCGCCGGGGCCGCCGTCGTGCTGCACGAAAATGACTGGAACATGCGCGGCACGGGCGCGGGCCTGGATCGACTGCAGGCGGCCGGCAGTCTCGGTGAGTGCGGCATCGATGGCCGGTTGGCGTTCCGGCGTGCCTTCGCCGTCGAGGACGGCGTTCTGGACGTCGATGATAAGAAGTGCTGTGGTCATGGTATGCTCTGTTGTGGTTTCGAAGAAGAAAGGGCCTCAGCGCCGGCTTTCCATGGCCATGCGCAGGGCAAGCGCGCCGAGCACGCCGCCCATCAGCCAGCGTTGCGTGGAAAGCCAGGCCGGACGGCCCGCGAGGAAGGTGGCGATGGAGCCGGCCGTCAGCACGATAAGCGCATTGACGGAGACACTGGTGACAACCTGGATCGTCCCGAAAATGAGCGACTGCGCAAAGACATGGCCCAGTGCCGGGTCGATGAACTGCGGCAGCAGTGACAGATAGAGCACGGCGATCTTCGGATTGAGCACGCTGGTGGCAAAGCCCATCAGGAAGAGGCGCTTGGGCGCATCCTTTGGCAGATTGCGGACTTCGAAGGCCGATCGCCCACCGGGACGCACCGCCTGCCAGGCGAGGTAGAGAAGGTATGCGGCGCCGGCGATCCGCAGGGCATCATAGGCATAAGGCACGGCAAACAAGAGGGCCGTGATGCCGAAGGCCGCCGACAGCATGTAGACGAGAAAGCCGAGCGCAACGCCGATCAGCGAGATCAATCCCGCCAGCGGCCCCTGACAGAGCGAGCGGGAAATCAGGTAGATCATGTTCGGACCGGGCGTCAGCACCATGCCGAGCGCAACAAGGGCGAAGGCTGCAAGGCTTGCTGTTTCGGGCATGAACGGCATCTCCGTTTAGGGGCGCGCGAGGCGGCAGTTTCGATATGTGCTGCGGCACTGCATTAGCGGCAACATCCTTTTCGATCAATGCCGCACAAATTGCCAGCCTTGGGAAAACCGGCTAGAGACTGCCTTCGCACGTCTACGGAGCCGATGATGAGCCTCGCCACGCTTTTTGCCTACTGCACCGCTCTTTTCATCGCTGCTGCGATCCCCGGACCCGGTATGACGGCGATCGTGGCGCGTGCGCTTGGTTCCGGCTTCCGCGAGACCTTCTTCATGGGGCTTGGCCTTGCGCTTGGCGATATCGTCTACCTGACGGGGGTAATCCTGGGGCTCGCTTTTATCGCCCAGACGTTCACCACGACTTTCATGGTCATCAAGATTTCGGGCGCACTGTACCTCGTTTACATCGCCTACAAGCTGTGGACAGCCGGGCTGTTGCCGCAGAACATCCAGGCCAAGAAAAGCACCAGCTTGGGCATGTCTTTCCTGTCCGGCCTACTGGTGACCTTTGGCAACCCGAAGACCATGTTGTTCTACGTGGCGCTGGTGCCGACGCTGATCGATGTGCACATGATCGGGCTCGACGAATATGCCGTGCTCGTTGTCGCCACTTTTGCGGTGCTGATGGCGGTGCTCGTGCCCTATATCCTGCTGGCTTCACGTGCCCGGCTGCTTCTCAAGCAGCCGCGGGCGTTGAAGTCGTTGAACAGGATCGCGGCCGGTATTATTGGAACGACCGCCGCCTATATCGCCACCCGTGCCGTCTGAAAAAATCGTTCTGTAACAGGCGGTTCCGCAACAGTTTTTTCCAGCCGAGACAGGGCGCTGGAGAATGACACTCTGGCAAGCCGATGGCTTTGCCCCTATTCTCCCTGCAACTGATGAAAAAGGGAGAGCACCATGTCAGAACAGCGTAAGCCCGGCCGCGGCCGCGTCTATTCCTCGATCACCGAGACCATCGGCGATACGCCGATCGTGCGCCTCGACAAACTGGCCAAGGAAAAGGGCGTCAAGGCTAACCTTCTGGCGAAGCTCGAATTCTTCAATCCGATCGCCTCCGTCAAGGACCGCATCGGCGTCGCGATGATCGAAACGCTGGAAGCCCAGGGCAAGATCGCTCCCGGCAGGACAACCCTGATCGAGCCGACATCGGGCAACACCGGCATTGCGCTCGCCTTTGCCGCCGCCGCCAAGGGTTACAAGCTCATCCTCACCATGCCGGAAACCATGTCGGTCGAGCGCCGCAAGATGCTGGYGCTGCTCGGTGCCGAACTGGTCCTGACGGAGGGCCCGAAGGGCATGAAGGGCGCGATTGCCAAGGCGGAGGAACTCGCCGCCACGCTGCCCGACGCCATCATCCCGCAGCAGTTCGAAAATCCGGCCAACCCGGAAATCCACCGCAAGACGACGGCCGAGGAAATCTGGAACGATACCGACGGCAGCGTCGATATCCTCGTTTCCGGCATCGGTACCGGCGGCACGATCACCGGCGCCGGCCAGGTGCTGAAGGGCAGGAAGCCCTCGATCAAGGTCATTGCCGTCGAGCCGGCCGAATCCCCCGTGCTCTCCGGCGGCGCTCCCGGCCCGCACAAGATTCAAGGGATCGGTGCCGGCTTTGCGCCTGCCATCCTCGATACGACGATCTACGACGAGGTCGTCACCGTTTCGAGCGCCGAGGCGATCGAGACCGCCCGTCACGTGGCACGCCTCGAAGGCGTACCGGTCGGCATCTCCTCGGGGGCGGCGCTGACGGCTGCCATCAAGGTCGGCCAGCGTCCGGAAAACGAAGGCAAGACCATCGTCGTGATCATCCCGTCCTTTGCCGAACGCTATCTGTCGACGGCCCTGTTCGAGGGGCTGGGCGGCTGATTGCCGTTGCGGGCCTGTTGAACTTTGAACGGCCGCCTCCGAAAGGGGCGGCCTTGTCAGTTCATACCTATGCGGCAGCCGTCAGCCGCTCGCCCGCGATCCGGTAGGAAATCGCTTCGGCCAGATGGATGCGCCCGACAGTCGCCTTCTCATCGAGATCGGCGAGCGTGCGCGCAACCTTCAGCACCCGGTGATAGCCGCGCGCCGAAAACTTCATCTTTTCCGCCGCATCGCGCAGCAATTGCAGTCCTCCAGCATCCGGCTCGGCCATCTTCTCGATCATCGACGTGGAGCAGCGGGCATTGGAGGAGATGTGCGGCATGCCGAAGGCGATGAAGCGGTCCACCTGGATTTCGCGGGCGCGTGCCACCCGGCGGGCGACAGCGGCGCTCGGCTCGGCCGGGGCCGGGCGGATCAGGTCGGCGGCGGTGACCGAAGGGACATCGATGCGGATGTCGATCCGGTCCATCAGCGGGCCAGAAATGCGGCCCTGATAATCGGAGACGCAGCGCGGACCGCGCACACAGCTATGGCCGGGCTCTCCCGCCATGCCACAACGGCAGGGGTTCATGGCGGCAACCAGCTGGATCGCCGCCGGATAGCTGACACGGTGGTTGGCGCGGGCAATGATGCATTCGGCTGTCTCCAGCGGTTGGCGCAGCGCATCGAGCACCTGCGGCGTGAATTCCGGAAACTCGTCGAGGAACAGCACGCCATTATGCGCCAGAGAGGCCTCGCCCGGCTTGGCGCGCAGGCCCCCGCCGATCATCGCCGCCATGGTGGCGGAATGGTGTGGCGTGCGAAACGGCCGCCGGTCCGACAGCTTGCCGCCCGCCAGCTGTCCGGCGATCGAGTGGATCATCGAGACTTCGAGCAGTTCGGGTGGTGACAGCGGCGGCAGGATCGAAGGCAGGCGGGCGGCCAGCATCGACTTGCCGGAGCCGGGAGGGCCGACCATCAGCAGATTGTGGTTGCCGGCTGCCGCCACTTCCAGCGCCCGCTTGGCGCTTTCCTGGCCCTTGATATCGGCAAGATCCGGCATGTTGGCGGGGCTGGCGCGCACGGCCGGTTCGGGCCGGGACAGCACCTGCGTGCCGCGAAAATGATTGGCAAGCGCAATCAGGCTGCGCGGCGCCAGAATGTCGATCTGTGAGCCCGCCCAGGCGGCCTCGGCGCCGCTATCGGAGGGGCAGATCAGGCCCTTGCCGAGCCCGTTGGCCCCAATGGCGGCCGGAAGCGCGCCGGAAACGGCGGCGATCGTTCCATCGAGATTGAGTTCGCCGATCACCACATAGCCATCCAGCGCATCACCGGGAATGGCGCCAAGTGCGGCCATGAGGCCGAGCGCAATCGGGAGGTCGAAATGCGAGCCTTCCTTGGGAAGGTCGGCCGGGGCAAGATTGACGGTGACCTTTTTGGCGGGAAGCGACAGGCCGGATGCATGCAACGCCGCCTGGACCCGCTCGCGGCTTTCGGCCACAGCCTTGTCGGGAAGGCCGACGATATGCATGCCGACCTTGMCCGGTGCAACCATCACCTGAACATCGACAGGCAGCCCTTCTATACCCTGGAATGCAACCGTACTGACACGCGCGACCATGACTGTCCCTCTTGCCGCGAGACAGGTCGATAGCCCGCCATCACAACTTCTTGGTTGTGGTGGAAAATCTTGCATGAATAACGGAATAAAACAAGAACAATTATCGAACGGATACGATAGTCACAATCGGAAAGGTTGCGGGTGGCTGCAATTTGCGAACGGACTGGAACAACGGTGAACATCAGTAAGGTGAAAACGGTTGTAGCCGGTGCGCCGGGGCGTGTGACCGCCCCGGTCTACTCAAGCCGTCATCAGGCGCGCTTGCGTTCGATCGCGTCCCAGAGCAGGGCGGCGACGTCGGCGCCGCCGAATTTCTTCACTTCGCGGATGCCGGTCGGAGAGGTGACGTTGATCTCGGTCATCACGTCGCCGATCACGTCAATGCCGACGAAGAGGAAACCGCGTTCCTTCAGCGCCGGGCCGATGCGGGCGCAGATTTCGCGTTCGCGCGCCGTCAGTTCCGTCGGCATCGGTGTGCCGCCGGCATGCATGTTGGAGCGGGCGTCGTGTTCGGCAGGTACCCGGTTGATCGCGCCGACGGGCTCGCCATCGACCAGGAGAATGCGCTTGTCGCCCTTGCGCACCGCCGGCAGATATTCCTGCGCGATAAACGGTTCGCGGAACATCTGGCCGAACATTTCCAAGAGCGACGACAGGTTGCGGTCGTCGCGGGTCGAATGGAAAACGCCGGCGCCGCCATTGCCGTAAAGCGGCTTCAGGATGATGTCGCCCATCTCGGCGCGGAAGCTGGCGATCTCGGCCGGGTCGCGGGTGATCAGCGTCTTCGGCATCAGGTCGGGAAATTCGGTGACGAAGATCTTTTCCGGCGAGTTTCGCACCCAGGCAGGATCATTGACGACGAGCGTTTTCGGGTGGATGCGCTCGAGCAGATGTGTCGAGGTGATATAGGCCATGTCGAAGGGCGGGTCCTGGCGGAGAAGCACGACATCCATGGTCGAAAGATCAATGCGTTCGGCATCGCCCAGCGTGTAGTGGTCGCCCTTGACGTCGCGCAGGGTCATCGGCTGGACAGTGGCGATCACCTTGCCGTCGCGCAGCGAAAGCTGGTGCGGCGTATAGTGGAAGAGCTTGTAGCCGCGCGCCTGCGCCTCAAGGCTCATGGCGAAGGTGCTATCGCCAGCGATATTGATCCCAGAGACATGATCCATCTGGATCGCGACGTTCTTGATGTTCGCCATGCGTCGATTCCTGTTGAAAAGCCCAGCCACATGTAGTTGGCAGCGGAGGCTTAGACAAGGTGGGCAGGCCTACTCCAAGCGCTCAAGTACACGGTTGATGCGATTGCCTTCCCCGCTTGCCGGCGCGACAAAACGTTCACGCGGCGCGTTGCGCCCGTGGCATACGGTCTGCGGTGATCTTTTTGCGCCGGGGCGCGGGCAGGATCGGCCGGGGCACATCGTGTGCCGAAGYGTTTGGTAGTAAATGACACGCGATGTGCCCCGTCTCGGTGGTTTTTACCTGCAACTGCGGTCTCTCTGCGCGGATGATCGGCGCCTTTTCCAGGGTGGCGCTRCCGGAATTWCCGGGGCGCCACGAAAGGCCTGTCTTTCGGCAGGCCAGTCGCCGGTCCTCATGTGTGCCTCACAGGCACGCCCCGCCATTTTGCAGRCGAGAGGGAAACCATTTTCTGCAGGCCCCAACGGCCGCGCCTGCGTTTCAAACACAGACCGAAGGCACCGGCCCCGCCTCGCCGGCAACGCTTTCCGGTGTATCCGATGGCAGGACGGGATGAGTGTGGCACGGTTTTGAGGGGCGGGGATTTGCGGGCATGATTTTTTTCAGGTCCGGTTGATCGAGACGCCGCCGTCGACCARCATGGCGGTGCCGGTGGTGAAGCTCGACGCATCCGATGCGAGGTAAAGCACGGAGCGGGCAATCTCCTCCGGCCTGGCTATCCGCTTCAGTGCATGCAGGCCTTCGACGAAGGCAAGGACCTCCGGTCCAGCGCCCGGCGCATTGGTGACGCTGGCCGGCGTATCAGTGCCGCCGGGCAGGATGGCGTTGACCCGGATACCCCCGGGGCCGAGTTCGGCAGCGAGGGCTTGGGTGAAGCCGATCAAACCCGCCTTGGCGGCGGCATAGGCACTCATGCCCGGCATGCCGGCAGTGTGCCCAACGAAGCTGGAGGTGAAGATCAGCGAGCCGCCGCCGCGTTCAGCCATGGCAGGCACCTGATACTTGGCGCCGAAGAAGGCGCTGGTGAGATTGGTTTCAATCGTCTCCCGCCAGCCGGCTGTCGAAAGACCGGCGATCGGGGCCATTTCCCCGGTGGTGCCGGCATTGTTGAAGGCGATGTCGAGGCCGCCGAATTTTTCCGTCGCAGCTTTAACAAGAGACCGGGCGTGGGTCTCGTCGCGGACGTCGCCTTCGATGGCGAAGGCCCTGCCGCCTTCGGCCTCGATTTCGGCGACCAATTCGTCAAGGGCGGTTCGGCGGCGGCTTGAAACGATCAGGTTTGCACCTTCCCGGGCGAACAGTTTTGCCGTTGCCCGGCCGATGCCGGAACTGGCGCCGGTGATGATAGCGGTCTTGTTGGAAAGGGTGTCCATGATCGAAGCTCCTCTTTGTGTTGCGGGAGGTTCAATCGCAGCAAGGGCAGGGCGCCGCCACCCGTTTCCTGCACGCAAGACAGTCACCGGTAGGGAGTGACGGGACTTGGTATCAGAGCTTCATCTGGTCTATCCGCAGCGCCGTTGCAGATGATTGCCGGTGCATCAGCGTCGAGGACTGGGAGCTGGAGATCTGGATCAACGGGATCATCACGACCATCAGGATGAGGGCGGCGATATAAAGCAATCCAACAGGAATCCGGCGCGCTTTCAAACAGTATTCTCCAATGTAGCCCGGACTGTGGGGAACAAAGCTGACAAGTGGCTGAACGCGCCGGAAAACCGCCTTAGGCTGGCATGCGGGCATTGACCTCCGTTCCACGTTCAGGTTCCTGTCAGAAAACCGGACCAGACATCCGGGATGGAGGCGGCTGCGGGCGCTGCTGCAACGGCTTGCGGCTCGCAATCCGGGTCTGCGCGTTTATGGCCTGTGGCCGTCTCCATCGACCGATATTCCGCAGGAGACCACCGGTGTCACTCGATGCCTTTTCCACGATCGCCGCGCGCCTGAAGCGTCCCGTCATCGGCAGCGCCTGGCTGAGCGTGATCGTGGCATTTTACCTCGTTTTCGTGACCAACCGGACATTCTGGAGCAAGGCCATCGACTATCTCGGCGCGCCGAGTTTCGCGCTGGTTCTGCTTGGTATCGGCCTTTTTGCCCTGTTTTCGGCAATCTGCGTTGCCGTTTCGGTGAAATATCTCACCAAGCCGTTGTTCATTCTCTTGATAATGTGCGCTGCCGCGACTTCCCGGTTCATGGATTACTTCGGCACGATCATCGACGTCGACATGATCCGCAATGCCGCCGAGACGACCGGCTCCGAGGCCGGGCATCTCCTGACTTCAGGCTTCCTCACACATATGGCCGTGTTTGGCGTTGTACCGTCCTTGCTGATTGCGCTGGTGCGCATCGAGCACCGGCCGTTTCCCCAGAAGTTCAAGTGGAATACCGCGCTGGTTCTGTCGTGCCTTGCGGTTTTCATTTCGGTGGGCGTTGCCAATGTTCGCACCCTTGCGGCGACAACCCGCGGCCATCGCGATCTCATGGCAACGCTGAACCCCGTCGCGCCGATCGTCAACGCGGTGCGCTATGCCATGGCCAGCGGGGCTGAGAAGGACCTTGTTGTCCAGCCACTCGGAACGGATGCGCATGTCGCCGCGCCGACGGTATCCGGTAAGCCGCGTGTTACAATCATCGTTGCGGGGGAGACGGCGCGGGCGGAAAATTTCTCGCTGAATGGCTATGGCCGCGACACCAACCCGCAGCTTGCCGCCCGCGATGTCGACTATTTCACCGACACATCGAGCTGCGGTACGGCCACCGCGGTTTCGCTGCCGTGCATGTTCTCGGTCTATACCCGCAGCAGCTACACGCATGAGAAGGGCCTGGCGACCGAGAATGTCCTCGATGTGATGAGCCATGCCGGCATCAAGTCGGAGTGGTGGGACAACAATACCGGCAGCAAGGGGATTGCCAGCCGCATCGGCTACACCTCGTTTTCGGATATCAACGATCCCCGTTTCTGCATCAACCACGAATGCCAGGACGACATCCACCTCGACCGGCTGGGTGCGTGGCTCGATGCCGTCAAGGGCGACAGCGTGCTGGTGCTGCATCAGATCGGCAGTCATGGGCCGGCCTATTTCCTGCGTTATCCCGATGCCTTCCGGCGCTTCACGCCGGACTGCCGGACGCCCGACCTGGGCAACTGTTCGCGCGAGGAGATTGTCAACGCCTATGACAACACCGTGCTGTACACCGACTATATGCTGTCGGCGGTGATCGACATGCTGAAGGCCCGCGAGGACAGGATGGCGGGGTCGATGATCTACATGTCCGATCATGGCGAATCTCTGGGCGAGCACGGGCTGTACCTGCACGGCGCCCCCTATTTCATCGCGCCGTCGCAGCAGACCCATATTCCCTTCCTGCTCTGGCTGGGCAGCGAGGCCAAGGCCGGCATCGACCAGGCCTGTCTTGCCGGCAAGACAGGCGAGCCGAAATCGCACGATAACCTGTTTCATACGGTGCTCGGCATGATGAACGTCTCCACCAAGGTTTACGATCCGGCGCTCGACGTCCTGTCGGACTGCCGGACCCGCGCAGCTTCCTGAAGCCGCCGGGCGGAGCCCTGAATTCTACGCCTGCTGCCCGTTGCCGGCAGCGGGCCCGTTGCCGTGCCATCAAAGCCGTTTGACGGCGCAGTCCAAAGAGGGAATAAGAATGCCGGTAGAGCTGACCGATAAAAGGACCAGCGGCTTGCGCGTTCTGCTCGTCGAGGACAATGACATTCTGGGAGAGGCCGTTCGCGATCACATCGCGGCCGCCGATCATGCCGTCGACTGGATGCAGACGCTCGACGATGCGCGGATGTCGCTGCGCACCGTCTCCTACGGTCTGATCCTGCTTGATCTTCGCCTGCCTGATGGCAGYGGCATCAGCCTTCTGAAGGAATTGCGGGCAGGCGGCAACGCGACGCCGGTGATCATTCTCACCGCTCATGACCAGATTTCAGACCGGATCGAGGGATTGAACAGTGGCGCMGACGACTATCTCGTCAAGCCGTTCGACCTCGGCGAACTCTCGGCGCGCATGCTCGCCGTCATCCGCCGCTATGGCGGCAATATTTCACCGGTGATCCGTTTCGGCGAGCTGAAGATCAGCCCGGTCGACCGGCGGGTGTTTGCCGGTGAAACGGAAGTCGGCCTTTCGGGCCGTGAATGGGCGGTTCTCGACACGCTGCTTTCGCGGCCTGGCGCGATCATTTCCAAGGCGCAGATCGAGGAGGCGCTGTATGCGTTCGGTTCGGAGATCGAGAGCAATACCGTCGAGGTCTATGTGAGCCGGTTGCGCAAGAAGCTCGGGCGGGATCACGTCGTCACCGTGCGCGGCGTCGGCTACAAGATCGGGGCCCAGGCGTGAGGCGGGCAAAGCCTGCAGGGCAAAGCATGACGCGGCGGCTGATCCTCTGGCTGACGGGGGCAGCGACGGCCTTCTGGCTGATCGCCGCCGGCCTTGGCGTTTCCGTCATGCACGATGAGTTCGGCGAAATCTTCGACGGCTCGCTGCAGGAAACGGCCGAGCGTCTCGTGCCTCTGGTCGCCGTCGATCTTAATCAGCGGACAGGCGCTTCTGCCTATCCTCATCAGCTGCGCGAGGGGGTAGATGTCGGCGACGAGGAATATCTCGTCTATCAGGTGCGCAATGCCAAAGGCGAGATCCTGTTCCGGTCCCACGACGCGCCGGAGGTGCCTTTCGATGCACCGCTGAAACGCGGGTACTGGACGGACAACACCTACCGCTTTTTCACGGCCGCGACGCAGCACAACACGATTTTTGTGCAGGTGGCCGATGCCCTGGCAAACCGGGCGGAGGCGCTGACAGAAGGCGGCATGGCGCTGTTCCTGCCTGTGCTCGTGCTGATCCCCGTCAGCGTGCTTCTGATACGGCTGATCGTGCGCCGGACGCTTACGCCGGTCGATGACCTGCGCCGGGCGATCGAGGAAAAGGACGGCGGCAACATGGCGCCGGTGCCATCCCGCATGCTGCCGCGTGAGCTCTTGCCGATCGCCCGCTCGGTCAACCATCTGCTGACGCGGCTGCAATCGGCTTTCGATGCGGAGCGCGAATTCACCGCCAACAGCGCCCACGAACTGCGCACCCCGATTGCCGGCGCGCTGGCGCAGACGCAGATGCTGATTGCCGAACTGGATGGCCCGGGGAAGCGGCGGGCGCAGCAGATCGAAACCTCGCTGATCAATCTTGGCCACACGGCGGAAAAACTGCTGCAGCTGGCACGGGCCGAAGCCGGGATCGGTGCCGGCTCTGGAAATGCCGATCTCGCCCGTGTTCTGGAATTGGTGGTGGCCGATTTTGAGCGGAGCGATCCGGTATCCCGGCGGCTGCGCTTTCACCGGGAAGCGGGCGCGAGCCTGAACGGCAGCTATAACGAAGACGCGTTTGCGATCGTTCTGCGCAACCTGATCGAGAATGCCCTGTTGCATGGCAGCAGACAGGAGCCGGTGAATGTCCGGCTGGAAACGGGCGGCGTGGTGCGCATCGTCAACGGCGCGGCGGCTCTTTCCCCGGATGAACTGGCGGCGATCCGCAAGCGCTTCGGGCGGGGTGCGACGGCGTCCCCGGGCTCCGGGCTCGGCCTGTCGATCGCCGAGCGGCTGTTGCAGCAGATGAATGCCGGATTCGAGGTCTTGTCCCCGGCGACGGGGCGCCACGACGGGTTCGAGGTGGTGCTGCGGTTCGGCCAGGTGGATGCAGCCGGGTGAAGGGTGAGGCGCGATTTTTCTTGCCCGACGGGGAGAAAAGGGAGCCGTCGCTACAGGCCTCTCATCCGTCCTGTCGGGCACCTGCTCCCCGACTGCGGGGAGAAGGGACGAGCGGCAAACTCTGGCGTTCCCTCACCCCGCGTGCGGGGAGAGGGTGAGGGGCCGGGCGTAGCGAGGGACAACCCGCGAACTCTCAATCCCTGTCCGGTGCTCCCAGCGGAAAGAATGAGCGGTACGGGCGGCCTTCGTCGACGGCGCGGGCGAAGGACGGGCGGGCGAGAAGGCGGGCGCGGTAGGCGCGGACATTGGGGAAGGTTTCTGCGATCGGGTGCACCCAGTCGGCATAGAACAATGACGGGCAGGCCGCGCAATCGGCAAGGCTGAACGTGTCGCCGGCGGCCCATTCGGTCTTAGCCACCACGCCGTCGAGCCAGGCATAGGCATCGTCCAGC
The DNA here is from genome assembly GCF_056405855.1 of Pararhizobium sp. P1_E7. Classification (NCBI taxonomy): domain Bacteria; kingdom Pseudomonadati; phylum Pseudomonadota; class Alphaproteobacteria; order Hyphomicrobiales; family Rhizobiaceae; genus Pararhizobium; species Pararhizobium sp. P1_E7. The sequence goes on from NZ_JBFUBH010000024.1 coordinate 39,540, forward strand.
ATCGCTTTCGCCTCGGTGACGCCATAGGGATCGCGATCAGCTTCCGGGCGGATCTGGTTGAACACCACCTTCTGCATCGGCGTCATGACATAATTGTCGAAGAAGCGGTCCATCATCCGGGTGCGCAGCGCAGCCTGCGGATCGTCAGGGATCAGGCGGACGCTGCCGGGGTAGTTCAGCATCAGATATTCGATGATGATGGTTGCCTCCATCACCGCGGTTTCGCCGTCCTTCAGCACCGGCATGCGTTTCATCGGCCAGAGCGCGCACCACTCCGTGACGATCTCCGGCGTGTCTTGTCCGAGCATGCGCAGTTCGAACGGCGTGCCGTTTTCGTAGATCGCGACGAGCACCTTCTGGCAGTAGGACGAAAACGGGTGGGCGAAGAGTTGCGGTTTCATCATATCCTCCAAAAACTGATTTCGATCTGCAACTGGTTGCGTTGTAAAGTAACCGATCCTATATTGCAAGCGGTTTTGAAGAGGGACGTGCCGTGGATACTGTGCAGCGATCGGGATGCCCGATCAATCTTACACTGGAAATGCTCGGCGATCGCTGGAGCCTGATCATCATCCGCGACCTGATGTTCGGCAACCGGCGGCATTTTCGCGAGCTGTTGACGCAGTCGGAAGAGGGGATCGCCTCGAATATCCTGGCCGACCGGCTGCGGCGGCTGACCGAAAGCGGGCTGCTTTCCCGCCGTGACGATCCGAGCCACAAGCAGAAGGGCATCTACAGCCTGACCGAACCGTCAATCCAGCTGGTGCCGCTTCTGGCGCAGATGGGGGCGTGGGGCAGGCGGCATACACAGGCATCCGAGGAACTGTCGATCCGGGCCGAACTTTTGGAAGAAGGCGGGCCTGCGATGTGGGCGGCGTTCATGGGGGAATTGCGGGCGTTGCATCTGGGTGCGCCGGTGCCGGAGCGCTCGGTGTTTGCGGAACTGCAGGCGGCGTATCTGGCGGTGGTGGCGAAGAACTCGACAGCCGAATGATCTGGCGGCCGAATGACGATCCAGACGCCACATTGTCCTAACCGCCCCTCACCCTAACCCCGCTTGCGGGGAGAGGGGACTGCCTCGGAGTTTGCCGCTTATTCCTTCTCCCCGTGGCAACGGGGAGAAGGTGCCCGATAGGGCGGATGAGGGCCTTTAGGCCCTGCAGTTTTGCCGGAAGCTCGCTGTGATCAATACACTTCCGGCACGTACATTTCCGGCGGGACCGGGTGACGCGTGTAGTCGTCGTTGCGAACGCGCTCGGGCAGGACGAGTTCGGGTTTGGGTACATCCTCGTAGGGGATCTGGGCCAAGAGGTGGGCGATGCAGTTCAGCCGCGCCTTCTTCTTGTCGACCGCCTGCACGACCCACCACGGGGCTTCCGCGATATGGGTCCGGGCAAGCATCTCTTCCTTGGCCTTGGTGTAATCCTCCCAGTGAACGCGGCTTTCCATGTCCATCGGCGACAGCTTCCACTGCTTCAGCGGATCGTGGATGCGCATCTGGAAGCGGAATTCCTGTTCCTCGTCGGTGATCGAGAACCAGTATTTGACCAGGATGATGCCGGAGCGCACCAGCATGCGTTCGAATTCCGGCACGGTGCGGAAGAATTCGTCGAGCTCTTCCGGCGAGCAGAAGCCCATGACGCGCTCGACGCCGGCGCGGTTGTACCAGGAGCGGTCGAACAGCACCATTTCGCCTGCCGTCGGCAGATGCGGCACGTAGCGCTGGAAATACCATTGATTGCGCTCGCGCTCGGTCGGTGCGGGAAGCGCGACCGTGCGGCAGACACGCGGATTGAGCCTTTGGGTGACGCGCTTGATGGCACCGCCCTTGCCGGCACTGTCGCGGCCTTCGAACAGAACGACCACCTTGAGCTTCTTGTGCTGCACCCAGTCCTGCAGCCGCACCAGCTCATGCTGCAGCCGGAACAGCTCGCGGAAATAGGTCTTGCGTTCGAGCGTTGGTTCGGCCGACATGCCTTCGGCTACCAGCTCGTCGAGCCGGTCCTCCTCCATCTGCATTTCCAGCTCTTCGTCAAAGCTGTCGGCAATTTCCGCCTTGATGCGGTCGAGCTGGTCAATCATTGGTCACATCCCCGTTGGTCGAGCGCACAGGAGCAGGGTTTGATGACAGGTATGTGACGGGGCGGTGGGGCGCTGCCTATAGCCGGGAATTGCGAGATTTCACGGTGAACGCAATTCGGAATCCAGCTTGGAAATGCCGCATAAAACCCATGGAAGCCGTCTCCGTACATTGACTGCAACCCAAGATGAACTTATGGTTGAAATTCCGGTCGGCGCAATGGCGGTCTGCTTCAAGTGGGGGCTTGTTCATGAAATGCTTTTCCGGGTTTTCGACCCGCATTCTCAGTCTGCTGCTCATTTGCAACATGCTGTCTGTGTCCTTTGGCTCGGCGGCCAATGCCCGGTTCATCCAGCCCGACACCATGGACCCAACGGTACAGGGCGTGGGCACCAACCGGTATGCCTATTCCGGCAATGATCCGGTCAATAAGAGTGATCCGAACGGTCATCAGATGGGGCATAATGGCGGCCCGCCTCTCGATCCTACAGACCGAGACGGGGACAATATCCCTGACTTTTTGGACTCACACCTCGGCATAAATGATCAAGACATACAAATTCATGAGGCCAGTCCGAACTTAGGCGACCCCGGCATTGGAGGGTTGGCAGCTACCGCGGCTGGAGCGGCCATAATGGGCCATCCTCTCGGTCCTATTCGCGGATATCTAAATGACCTAGAGCAAAAAAGTGGAATTGCGATCGGTTCCGAGCAGCGGCAATATCTGGCCCAGGATCTTCGAGATAATACGACGGTTAAAGGGAGTGTGACTGGCAAAGAACTGCTGACCCGCAGGAATGCATGGGATCAAAAGCTCCCCGCCCTGAGAGTCGAGTGGGAGCGACGAACAGGGAGAAAATGGCCAACGTACACTGAAGAAGATATTAGAAGCGGACGTGGGCGGATACATGCCAGAATTGGTTCTCCCTATGAAGCCCACCAGATCCGTCAACTCAGCGACGGTGGTAAGAATACATGGTGGAATATGACACCTCTTTCAGCACTTGATCATCAAGGGGGAGTTCATAGAGCAGGCAGCTCATTGAATGCACTGCGCGATTTTTTCAGTGGGCTTTTCGGCGGAAAATGAGGGAATCCAAATGGAAGACCAGATAGATGATGATGTGCTGCAATGGTATCGCCAGTTTACACGTGAACCATCAGAAGCCCGCGATCACACGACGCCGAACCTTTTCTATCCCGTTGAGGAAAATAGTATAATGGAGTTTGAGAAGGAATTCGGGAACATAATTCCGAATTCTTACAAAAATTTCTTGAAATCGGTTGGGGAAGGCCGGTTAACGGAGGACATGAATGGCGGTCAAAGCCAAGGTTATGAAAATTCATTTCAAGATCCTGCGGAAATGGCGGATTTAATTGGTAAAAAAACTGTCGAATGGGACATTTATCCCGACTTTATCGCCGACAACGAGGTTCCATTCTTTTATATCGGAAACCATTCTGTATTTGTTTTTAGAAAAAATGAAGGAAGCAAAGTATATTTTCCATATCTGGATGATGTTTATGCAGAGAGTTTTGGGGAATTTATTAAGAAGCTTATGGAGAATATCAATTTTTATAATGAAATTCATATTGTCGAATAGTCTGATTGTCCTCCATCTGCATTTCCAGCTCTTCGTCAAAGCTGTCGGCATTTTCCGCCTTGATGCGGTCGAGCTGGTCGATCATTGGTCACATCCCCGTTGGTCGAGCGCACAGGAGCAGGGTTTGATGACAGGTATGTGACGAGTATGTGACGGGCGGACGAAAGAGGTGCCGATCGTAGGCGGGGGTTGTCGGCCGTGCGGCTGGACGATTGACTGCGGCTTTGCGCCGATCGGCGCGACAGCTCCTCGCGTTTCAGCGGCATCCGAACTATTGTGGGGAGAGGGGCCACACAAATGCACAACGAATACATCAACCTAGCGAAGATCAAAAAATTTCTAAGATCAGGAGACCAGATACCGCATCATCTAATGCTTGCAGCCTTGAATGAAGTTACGGGCACGCTGTTCACTGATAGAGAAAGAGCAACTGCCGAAAGCCTGTCCCAAGATGCCGGAAAGTACTTAGAAAATTGGGCGCTCCTAGACTTCATCAGCGCGAAACTCAGCGACGAGGAGGTCGCCGAAATCATTGCTATACGGAAAACCCTTATCTCGAGGCTTTCTGTGCTTCTTCCATCTATCGTGGCTTTGTTCAATATTAATGATTTGGTAGACATCGCCTCAGCCATTCAACAAATATATACCTGCTGCGGCGACTACCCTGTGATCGAGAAGTCGCAATACTCGGCGCAGCAGCGGAAAAAAATTGTCGGAGAAATCAGTTCACTCATCAGCCTTGCAGAGCAGTTGGACGAGGCACTGGATCGAGCGAGCCGTCATGTCGACATCGAGTTTGCGCATCACAAAGATGCAGTAATGAGAATGAGAACGACATCGCAACCTCTGCGCGACGTCGACCAATTTCGTTCTGAGCTGGGAATGCTGCGGTTCGCTGCACAACTGACGCTTTATCGTGATGAGGCTGGTGAACGCTCTTTCTATGTAGGTGACAACAGGGCGCGTACTCACATTGTAGAATACGCGTACCGAATGACGCTACAGTTCGGTGCTCCTAATTTGAAGACTACGCCTGGATCAGACTTTTCAAGTCTCTGCAGTTTAATGTTTGAGCTTGCAACAGGCGCTGCCGATGAGAGCCTAGCGGGCGCTATCAACAAGTTCGCGCGAAGTGAACTGAGACGTGAAATAGATCAAGAAGAAGAAGATAACCGCCACGAAAATAGCGATGAATACATGGCCGAATACGAGGCGGATAATTTCGCAAGCGTCAAGCAAGGGATTCAAAAACTTGAGGCCGAAGAGGCGTTCTGGCTACGGATGCTCGCTGATCGAGTATGGGACGAGAAATCGGAAAACCAAATATTGCTTCGAATTTGGGATGTCCATGCGGAGAAAGAAAAAGCACTGAAGGGCCATGGCCCATTCATAGTTTGGGCAAGTCAGATGAGCAGGAAAACAGGCGAGGAATGGAGAGCAAGAGCCGAACGTTACGAGACTGAGATATTGGAGCTTGCTATCGAACTTGGGCGAAAAACTCGTGCTCGACGCGATTGACCAGCCTTGCGTCGATTTGCCAAAAGCTGATCAACAATCGATCGTCGGCGCAAGCTACAAGAATGCCATGCGGTCCAAACGCAGCGGTGTAGCTTAAAGGACAAAGCCCTTACTTTCGACGGTTGAGACTTCAGCCGGGTAAGGAGATGCGGGTTCGACTCCCGCTACCGCGACCGCTCGCATAGCAGACACCACTGCCGCGTTGGAACGCCTGATCATTCAATGCGAGAAGAAGCGGCCTCGGCCCCGACACGCCAAACCCCACTTCCTTCTCCATTGCACGTCGCCCTCATTTTCGCTAAGAGACCGCCAACTTCTAAAAGCAGGCGTGAACCCCAAGCGCAGCATTTTCGACCGGTAGAGGCACATGGCACGCATCGTGATGAAATTCGGCGGCACGTCCGTCGCGGATATGGATCGCATCAGGAATGTGGCCCGCCATGTGAAACGTGAAGTCGATGCCGGCCACGAGGTTGCCGTCGTTGTGTCGGCGATGTCGGGCAAGACCAACGAGCTGGTTTCCTGGACGCGCGACGCCTCGCCGATGCATGACGCGCGCGAATACGACGCCGTCGTTGCTTCCGGCGAGCAGGTGACCTCGGGCCTTCTGGCGATTGCCCTGCAGAACATCGGCATCAACGCCCGCTCCTGGCAGGGCTGGCAGATCCCGATCAAGACCGACAATGCCCATGGCGCGGCGCGTATCCTGGATATTGACGGTACCGAACTGATCCGCCGCTTCGGCGAAGGCCAGGTGGCCGTCATCGCCGGTTTCCAGGGGCTTGGACCCGACAACCGGATCGCCACGCTTGGCCGCGGCGGCTCGGACACGTCGGCAGTCGCGATCGCCGCTGCCGTCAAGGCTGACCGCTGCGATATCTATACCGATGTCGACGGCGTCTACACCACCGACCCGCGCATCGAGCCGAAGGCCAAGCGGCTGAAGAAGATCGCGTTCGAGGAAATGCTGGAAATGGCATCGCTCGGCGCCAAGGTCCTGCAGGTTCGCTCGGTCGAGCTTGCCATGGTATTCAAGGTTCGCACCTTCGTGCGCTCCAGTTTCGTAGACCCCGACGCGCCGGGCATGGGCGATTTCCTGAACCCGCCCGGTACGCTGATTTGTGATGAGGATGAGATCGTGGAACAGGAAGTCGTCACCGGCATCGCCTATGCCAAGGATGAAGCGCAGATTTCGCTCCGGCGCGTGGCCGACCGGCCGGGCGTTTCGGCTGCGATCTTCGGACCGCTCGCCGAATCCCATATCAATGTCGACATGATCGTCCAGAACATTTCGGAAGACGGATCGAAGACCGACATGACGTTTACGGTGCCGTCCAGCGATGTCGACAAGGCATTGAAGGTGCTGGGCGAAGCCAGGGATAAAATCGGCTTCGACGTCATCCAGAACGAATCAGGCCTGGTGAAAGTCTCGGTCATCGGCATCGGCATGCGCAGCCATGCGGGCGTGGCCGCGTCCGCTTTCCGCGCACTTGCCGAAAAAGGCATCAACATCAAGGCGATCACCACCTCGGAAATCAAGATTTCCATTCTGATTGACGGTGCTTACGCCGAATTGGCCGTTCGCACTTTGCATTCCGTCTACGGTCTGGATAAGAGTTAAGGTAGCGGCGGCAACGGTGCTTTGGCGCAAGTGTGCCGGAACAAATTGCCGCCTGCAGTTGTTGACTTTTATTCGGGAGACGTTGCGCGATGAGAGACCTCTCAGCGGGCCCACGCGTCCTCCTCAAGCGGTTGCGCGAACTGATGGCGGAACCGCTCGAGCCGCAGGAGCGCCTTGACCAGATTGTTCGCCAGATTGCGCAGAACATGGTCGCGGAAGTGTGCTCGGTCTATGTGCTGCGCTCCGACGGCGTGCTCGAACTCTACGCCACCGAAGGTCTGAACCCAGGCGCCGTCCACCTGGCACAGCTGCAGATGGGGCAGGGCCTCGTCGGTACCATTGCGGCGAGCGCCCGGCCGCTCAATCTGTCCGACGCGCAGGCGCATCCGGCCTTCACCTATCTGCCGGAGACCGGCGAAGAAATCTATCATTCCTTCCTCGGCGTGCCGATCCTCAGGACCGGCCGCTCGCTCGGCGTTCTCGTCGTACAGAACAAGGCCAGCCGCACCTATCGCGACGACGAGGTCGAGGCGATGGAAACGACGGCGATGGTTCTGGCCGAAATGGTCGCAACCGGCGAGCTGAAGAAGATCACCCGGCCGGGCCTGGAACTCGATCTGTCGCGGCCGGTGACAATCGACGGCTCAAGCTTCAATGACGGCATCGGGCTCGGCTACGTCGTGCTGCACGAGCCGCGCATCGTCGTCACCAATCTCTTGAACGAGGATACCGATCATGAGCTTGGCCGGCTGGCCGAAGCGCTGGGTTCCTTGCGCATCTCGATCGACGACATGCTGTCGCGCCGCGACGTTTCCATGGAAGGCGAACATCGCGCCGTACTGGAAGCCTACCGGATGTTCGCGCATGACCGTGGCTGGGTCAGGAAGCTCGAAGAGGCGATCCGCAACGGCCTGACGGCGGAAGCGGCGGTCGAGCGGGTTCAGAGCGAGACCAAGGCGCGGATGATCCGGCTGACGGACCCCTATCTGCGCGAGCGCATGCACGATTTCGACGACCTCGCCAACCGGCTGCTGAGGCAGCTGACCGGCTACGGCGCGAAAATGTCGGCCACGGATTTCCCCAACGACGCGATCGTCGTCGCCCGCGCCATGGGGGCTGCCGAACTGCTCGATTATCCGCGCGAAAACGTTCGCGGCCTCGTGCTCGAGGATGGCGCGGTGACCAGCCATGTGGTGATCGTCGCTCGCGCCATGGGCATTTCGGTGGTTGGCCAGGCGGCGGGCGTGGTGGCGCTGGCTGAAAATGGCGACGCGATCATCGTCGATGGCGACGATGCGAAGGTGCATCTGCGGCCGATGGCCGATCTGCAGCGGGCGTATGAGGAAAAGGTCCGGCTGAGGGCCCGCCGCCAGGAGCAGTTCAAGGCACTGCGCAACGTCGAACCCGTGACCAAGGACGGCAAGCGGATCAAGCTGCAGATGAATGCCGGCCTTCTGGTCGACCTGCCGCAACTGTCGGAATCCGGGGCCGAAGGCATCGGCCTGTTCCGCACCGAGCTGCAGTTCATGATCGCCTCGACCATGCCGAAGATGGAAGAGCAGGAGCTGTTCTACCGCAACGTCATGAAGCAGGCGGCAGGCAAGCCGGTGACGTTCCGCACGCTCGATATCGGCGGCGACAAGGTGGTGCCCTATTTCCGCGCGGCGGAAGAGGAAAACCCGGCGCTCGGCTGGCGGGCGATCCGCCTGTCGCTCGACAGGCCTGGCCTTTTGCGCACGCAGTTGCGCGCCATGCTCAGGGCGTCGGCGGGCGAGGAGCTGCGCATCATGCTGCCGATGGTGACGGAAGTGTCCGAACTGCGCACCGTGCGCGAGCTGTTGCAGAAGGAAATCCAGCGGCAATCGAAGGTCGGCGAGCAATTGCCGCGCAAGCTGCAGTTCGGCGCCATGCTGGAAGTACCAGCACTCCTGTGGCAGATGGACGAGCTGATGGACGAGGTCGATTTCGTCTCGGTCGGATCGAACGACCTGTTCCAGTTCTCGATGGCGGTCGATCGCGGCAATGCGCGGGTGTCCGACCGGTTCGACGTGCTCGGACGGCCATTCCTGCGCATCCTGCGCGATATCGTCCGGGCCGGCGACCGCAACGCCACGTCGGTGACGCTGTGCGGCGAGATGGCGAGCAAGCCGTTGTCGGCGATGGCGTTGCTCGGCATCGGCTACCGTTCCGTCTCGATGTCGCCGACGGCCGTCGGGCCGGTCAAGGCGATGCTCCTGGCGCTCGATATCGACAAGCTGTCGGCCATGCTGCATGCGGCGCTGGACGACAGGCGGAGCGAGACACCGGTGCGCGAAATGCTGGTGGCGTTCGCTGCGGAGAATGGGATTCCGGTTTAGAGAAAGCTGCCCCTCATCCGCCCTGTCGGGCACCTTCTCCCCGTAAGACGGGGAGAAGGGACAAGCGGCGAACTCTTTGTTCCTCTCAACCTGAAAACGATGCTGACGGTGATGGAGGGGCGGCAAACTCGGTCATCCCCTCTCCCCGCCTGCGGGGAGAGGGCTAGGGTGAGGGGCAGGCCCATATGGATGTAGGAGATGAGAGGTCCGGACAAACAAAAGACGGAGCGCGCCCGCGGTTTGCGGAAGGTCGAGAACGATGCGGAGGAGGCCCTCTGGTTCGAGCTTCGCGCGCGCCGGCTAAACGGCTTCAAATTTGTCCGGCAATTGCCGATCGGCCCATATTTCGCAGATTTCGCGTGCAGGCAGGCTGGCCTTGTCGTTGAAGTTGACGGCAGTCAGCATGCGAATAGCCGCCATGATGCAAGGCGGGACGCGTACATGGTGACGAGCGGCTGGAGTGTTGTTCGTTTTTGGAATGGGTGTGTTCTTCAAGACCGCGAACGGGTATTGGAGACCATCGTGGAAATCGTTGAAAATCGGCTGGTCGAGGAGGTCAGGTCATTTGCTCTCACTTTTGTCCCTGCCCGAAGGTCAAACGACGACCAGTAATCGGATCAGGCTTGTTCAATTCTCGAATTGCAAGAAACATAACCGTTCCTCGGAACGGTACCACTGGAGTACACATTGGCAACCTTACCTGTTGAAAAGATGCGCGAGCTGGAGCGCCGGTTTTCCGAGATCGAGGCGCGCATGGCCGAGGGGCCGGCGGCGGATGTCTATGTGAAGCTGGCATCGGAATATTCCGAGCTGCAGCCAGTGGTGACGAAGATCAGGCTGTACGAGAAGGCGCAAGCCGAGCTGGCCGACGTCAACACACTTCTGACCGCCAGGGATACCGACCGCGAGATGCGGGATCTGGCCGAAATGGAAAAGCCGGAGATCGAGGAGCGCATCGAAAAGCTGGAACAGGACATGCAGATCCTGCTTCTGCCGAAGGATGCGGCTGATGAGAAGAGCGCCATCCTTGAAATCCGCGCCGGCACCGGCGGCTCCGAGGCAGCTCTTTTCGCCGGCGATCTCTTCCGGATGTACGAGCGCTATGCGGCCGGCAAGGGCTGGAAGGTCGAGGTACTGTCGGCCAGCGACGGCGATGCCGGCGGCTTCAAGGAAATCATTGCGACGGTGACAGGGCGCGGGGTGTTTTCCAAGCTGAAATTCGAATCCGGCGTGCACCGGGTGCAGCGCGTTCCCGACACGGAAACGCAAGGGCGCATTCATACCTCGGCGGCAACCGTTGCCGTTCTGCCGGAGGCGGAAGACATCGATATCGAGATCCGCAACGAAGACATCCGCATCGATACGATGCGCTCGTCGGGAGCCGGCGGCCAGCACGTCAACACGACGGACTCGGCGGTGCGCATTACCCATATGCCGTCCGGCATCGTCGTCACGTCGTCGGAAAAATCGCAGCACCAGAACCGCGCCAAGGCGATGCAGGTGCTGCGCTCGCGGCTCTACGACATGGAGCGGCAGAAGGCCGACAGCGAACGCTCGGCCTCGCGCAAGAGCCAGGTCGGGTCGGGTGACCGCTCCGAGCGCATCCGCACCTACAATTTTCCGCAAGGGCGGGTCACCGACCACCGCATCAACCTGACGCTCTACAAGATCGACCGGATGATGATGGGCGAGATCGACGAGGTGGTCGATGCGCTTCTGGCCGACTACCAGGCCGATCAGCTGGCGCAGCTGGGCGAGGTCAAGGGATGACCGATACGCTCGACAGCCTGTTTGCCGAGGCACGGGAACAGTTTCTCAAAGCCCATATCGGCGAGGCGGCACTGGATGCGCGCGTCCTGATTTGCGGCCTGCTCGACCTGCCGGCRGTGGCGTTCATGACGCGCGGCGGCGAGATCGTTTCGGAAAAGGACGCCGCGCGCATTCGCGCGGCGATCGCGCGGCGGGCGGCGCACGAGCCGGTTCACCGCATTCTCGGCCAACGCGAGTTCTACGGCCTGACGCTTGGAATGTCGGAAGCTACGCTGGAGCCGCGGCCGGATTCGGAGATGATCGTCGAGGGACTCATTCCCTTCGCGCAAAAATTCGTTGCGGAGAAGGGAAGCTGTCATCTCATCGATCTCGGCACCGGCACCGGGGCGATCTGCCTGGCGCTCTTAAGCGCCGTGCCGGAGGCAACCGGTGTCGGGTCCGATCTATCTGCCGGCGCCGTCGAGATGGCRCATGCCAATGCCGTGCGCAACGGGCTCGGTGAGCGGTTCGCGGCGATAGAAAGCGACTGGTTTGGCGCAATTGTCGGCAAGTTCGACATAATCGTGTCAAATCCACCCTATATACGCACCGACGTGGTGGCGTCGCTGGCGCCTGAGGTGCGCGATCATGATCCGGCATTGGCGCTGGATGGCGGCGCCGACGGACTGGACGCCTACCGCACCATCGCCGCCCATGCAGCAGCCCATCTAGCCGATGGCGGCATCGTCGGTGTCGAAATCGGCTACGACCAGATGCAGGTGGTCGGGCAACTTTTCGAAGACGAGGGGTTTTGCGTGCTGGACCGGGTGAAGGACCTTGGCGGAAATGACCGCGCCATTCTGTTCTCGTTTGGCAACCAGAGCCCTTCACGGCTCTAAGCCCTGCAAACAGGCGGATATTAGGCTGTTCTTTTCGAATGCGTGAAGAAAAGGCTTGGAATCACATGGGAAGCGGGCTAGGTTGCCGCTTACGCACTGGGCAAAAGGTCACGTACCAAAGATTCGTTCCGGTCAGATCTTGCCGCAGAATTGCTCTCACAAAAGAGTTGCTAAGGTTGGACAGTGCCTGGTGCGGGTACCTGTTAATTTGACTTTAACCAGCGACGGTACCGTCGAGAGGCGGTTGGGTCGCGGCGCGTGTCTGCCTGATCCGGGTTCCGTTAAACGGGATGTCCGGCAAGCGGCGAAGCCACAAGATCATCAATATCAAAGAGAATCCAGGTGAGTGAACGATGAGGCCAGGACAGCAGAACAAGCGCGGCCGTGGGCGTAACAACAATAATACCAGCAGCAACAACAGTGGCGGCGGCGGTAACAACAATCATAACCGGAAGGGTTCCAACCCGCTCACCCGGACCTATGACAGCTCCGGCCCGGACGTAAAAATTCGCGGTACCGCCCAGCACATTGCCGAGAAATATTCGACGCTCGCGCGCGACGCGCAGAGCTCCGGCGACCGTGTCGTGGCTGAAAACTATCTGCAGCACGCCGAGCATTACAACCGCATCATTGCAGCCGCCCAGGCGCAGATGCAGGAACGTTTCCAGCGTGACGATCGCAGCGACTACAACGATCGCAACGACTTTCTCGACCGCGACGGCAACGAGCGCGACGACGATATCGATACGAGCGACAACGACGAGAATGCCGCCGGCCAGGACCAGCAGCCCGAGCAGGAGCGTCAGCAGCGCCAGCCGGAACAGCAGGACCGCCAGCGCCAGCCCGACCAGGAGCGTCCGCGGCAGGATCGCCAGCGCCAGCAGGACCGCCAGCGTCAGCCCCGCGCCGAACAGCCGCGTTCCGAGCAGGCACGCCCCGAACAGCCACGTTCCGAGCAGGCAAACGCGCGTCTTGACCTTGCTCCGCAGCCTGTCATCGACGGCTCCGGTCCGCAGCCGGTGATCGAAGGCACGCCAGTCGAGGTTGCGCTGGAAGAAGAGGCTCCGACCGGCCGCGCTCCGACGCGCCGCCGCACGGCTCCGCGTCCCCGCCGTCAGCCGCGCCGCGGTGAAGCCGGTGGTGACGAAGCCGCCGCAGAGGCAGGGGCCGATGGCGAAAAGGGTGGCGACAAGCCGGCTCTGGAGCCTGTCGCGACRGAATAGATCGGTAAAGGGTGCCGAAAGGCGGCCTTTGCAGGGATGCATTTTGAAGAACCCGGTTCGCTTGCGGCCGGGTTTTTTCGTGGGGTAGGGCGGTGAGGCATTTCTGGCGGGCTCTACCAAGGCGCAGAGCTGATTGCCCAAGCCTTGACCGCCGCGCCGCTTATCTGTACGTCCTCGTCATGGTTTTCAGATGCCAGCCGCTCGCGGACGTTTCGTCTCGGTGAAAGTCTGACTTCGACGATCCTTCTCACCCCTCGATGCATTTCGCGCGGTGGGCAATGCGAGCCCCCTCCTTCAGTTCGAAATGCAATGTTGAGGAGAGCGGGATGTCGTCAGACACGTCCAGCCAGAACGCCTATTTGACTGCCCCTCTCGGTGTAATTTTCACCAGGACGGCACTTCCCATCATCTTCGTGATGAGCATGAACGGCCTTTTGACCGTCGCTGATGCCGTCTTCCTCGGTATCTATGTCGGTCCTGATGCCGTCGGCGCTGTCACGATCGTCTTCCCGGTCTTCATGCTGCTGATCGCACTTTCGACACTTGTCGCCAGCGGCATGGCCAGTGTTCTGGCCCGTCATCTCGGGGCAGGACGCTTTATCGAGGCACGCTGTGCGTTCTCGGCCGCTCATGTCCTTGCGCTCGCAATCGGCGTCGCTGCCGTCGTCCTTTTTGCCGGGTTCGGCGAAAAGCTGATCCAGGTCGTCGCCAACGGCAACGGTGCCTTGGCTGGAATGGCCTATGTCTACACCGCCATCATCGTGTTCGCCTGCCCCCTACAGTTTCTGCTTTCGGTCAACGCGGACGCATTGCGCTGTGAAGGCCGGGCTGGAATGATGGCGATCCTCAGCCTCGCTGTTTCGCTTGCGAACATGGCCTTCAACTATGCCCTTATCGTCGGCATGGAATTGGGCGTTGCTGGTTCTGCCTTCGGAACCGTGCTTGCCCAGGCGTTGGCGCTCGTGCTGCTTCTCGCTTTCCGGTCGTTTGGCCGTACGACGCTGCGCTTTACCCTGTTGCGTCGCCGCGACCTGCTGAAGGACTGGGGCGGAATCGTCGCGCTGGGCGCGCCGCAGAGCCTCGGCTTCGTCGGTCTGGCTCTCGTCTCGGCCACGATCATCGCGTCGCTGCAGATGGTGGCGGGCGCACGATATGATGTGGTCGTATCCGCCTACGGGATCATCACCCGCGTCATGACCTTCGCATTCCTGCCGCTTTTGGGCATGAGCCAGGCCATGCAGGCCATTGCCGGAATTAGCGTCGGAGCGGGGCTTTGGCACCGTTCACGCAAGAGCCTGCGTCTTGGCGTTGTGGTCACATTCTTCTACTGTCTTGCTGTCGAGATTCTGCTGATCGGCCTTGCGCGGCCGGTTGGTTCGCTCTTCGTCAATGACGATGCTGTCACCGCCGATGTTGCGCAAATCATGCCGGTGATGGTGGCAATGTACTTCGTTTCAGGGCCGCTGATCATGGTCGGCAGTTATTTCCAGGCGATCGGTGATGCCGGGCGGGCTGCGATTCTCGGCTTGTCGAAGCCATATCTCTTCACGATGCCGCTGATTATCTTTCTGGCCATGACCTTCGGTGAGCGCGGTATCTGGTTTGCCACGCCGATCGCGGAAGTCTTGCTTCTCGGTGTAACGGGTTTTGTCCTTTGGAAGACCAAAAAGCCGCACGGGATGGATGTTGCTCGTCAGTTGGAAAGAGAGGCGAACAAGCCCCTTTAATTTCGAAAATCCCGGCCCCATATTCACTCCAGACGGCCGGTCCCGTGCAATGCGGGGTTCCGGCCGGTGACGGGCTTGCCTTTTCAGGGAGCCTTATTCCAACTGTCGGCAGTGCCAGGACTGGGCTGACCGATTACCGGAGGTAGATGCATGAATATCGAAAAATACTCGGAGCGCGTGCGCGGTTTTCTGCAATCGGCTCAGACCTATGCGCTGGCCGAGGGCCATCCGCAATTCGTTCCCGAACATGTGCTGAAGGTCCTGCTCGACGACGACCAGGGCATGGCGGCATCGCTGATCGAGCGGGCCGGCGGCAGCGCCAAGGATGCCAAGCTTGCCAATAACGGCGCGATTGCCAAGCTGCCGAAAGTCTCGGGCGGCAATGGCTCGATCTCGCTTTCGCAGCCGCTTGCCAAGGTCTTCACCACGGCGGAAGAGGCGGCCAAGAAGGCCGGCGACAGCTTTGTCACCGTCGAACGGCTGTTGCAGGCATTGATCATCGAGACCTCGGCTGCCACGTCCGGCATCCTGTCGAAGGCAGGGCTGACGGCTTCCAAGCTCAACCAGGTGATCAACGACATCCGCAAGGGCCGCACCGCCGATGGCGCCAATGCCGAAGCGGGTTTCGACGCCTTGAAGAAATATGCGCGTGACCTCACGGCAGATGCCCGCGACGGCAAGCTCGACCCGGTGATCGGCCGCGACGATGAAATTCGCCGCACGATCCAGGTCCTGTCGCGCCGCACCAAGAACAACCCGGTGCTGATCGGTGAACCCGGCGTCGGCAAGACGGCGATCGCCGAGGGCCTGGCTGCGCGCATCGTCAATGGCGACGTGCCGGAAAGCCTCAAAGACAAGAAGCTGATGGCACTCGACATGGGTGCGCTGATCGCCGGCGCGAAATTCCGCGGTGAATTCGAAGAGCGGCTGAAGGCCATTCTCTCGGAAGTCCAGGCGGAAGCCGGCGAAATCATCCTGTTCATCGACGAGATGCACACGCTGGTCGGTGCCGGCAAGGCGGATGGGGCGATGGACGCCTCCAACCTGTTGAAGCCTGCGCTTGCACGCGGCGAGCTGCATTGCGTCGGTGCGACCACGCTCGATGAATACCGCAAGCATGTGGAAAAGGACGCCGCCCTTGCCCGCCGGTTCCAGCCTGTCATGGTCAACGAGCCGAATGTCGAGGACACGATCTCGATCCTGCGCGGCTTGAAGGAAAAGTACGAACAGCATCACAAGGTGCGGATCTCGGATTCGGCGCTGGTGGCGGCTGCAACACTTTCCAACCGCTATATCACCGACCGGTTCCTGCCCGACAAGGCGATCGACCTGATGGACGAAGCCGCGTCGCGGCTGCGCATGCAGGTGGATTCAAAACCCGAGGAGCTGGACGAACTCGACCGGCGCATCATGCAGCTGAAGATCGAGCGCGAGGCCCTGAAGAAGGAAACCGACCGGGCGTCGAAGGACCGGCTGGAAAAGCTGGAACTGGACCTGACCGGGCTCGAGGAGCAGGCCGATGCGCTGACGGCGCGCTGGCAGGCGGAAAAATCGAAGCTTGGCCTGGCTGCCGACCTGAAGAGGCAGCTCGACGAAGCCCGCAACGAACTGGCCGCCGCACAGCGCAAGGGCGAATTCCAGCGGGCAGGCGAGCTTGCCTATGGAGTGATCCCGAAGCTCGAAAAGGAGCTGGAGGTTTCCGAAAGCAAGGATGGCTCCGATCTCGACCCGATGGTGCAGGAAGTCGTGACGCCCGACAACATCGCCCATGTCGTTTCCCGCTGGACCGGTATTCCGGTGGAAAAGATGCTCGAAGGCCAGCGCGACAAGCTGTTGCGCATGGAAGACGAGCTGTCGCAATGGGTGGTCGGTCAGGGTGATGCCGTTCAGGCCGTTTCGCGCGCGGTTCGCCGTTCGCGTGCCGGTTTGCAGGATCCAAACCGTCCGATTGGTTCGTTTATCTTCCTCGGCCCGACCGGCGTCGGCAAGACGGAGCTGACCAAGGCTTTGGCGCGCTTCCTGTTCGACGACGAGACAGCGCTGGTGCGCATGGATATGTCGGAATATATGGAGAAACACTCCGTGGCCCGGCTGATCGGTGCACCTCCAGGCTATGTCGGCTACGAGGAAGGCGGCGCTCTGACAGAAGCGGTGCGGCGCAAGCCTTACCAGGTCGTGCTGTTCGACGAGATCGAAAAGGCGCATCCGGACGTGTTCAACGTGCTGTTGCAGGTTCTCGATGACGGCCGCCTGACCGATGGCCAGGGCCGCACCGTCGATTTCCGCAACACGATGATCATCATGACCTCCAATCTCGGCGCGGAATATCTGGTCGGGCTTGGCGAGAATGATGACAGCGACATGGTGCGCGATCAGGTGATGGATGTGGTGCGCGGGCATTTCCGCCCCGAATTCCTCAACCGGGTCGACGAGATCATCCTGTTCCACCGCCTGAAGCGCGGCGAGATGGGGGCGATCGTCGATATCCAGCTGTCGCGCCTGCGCCAGTTGCTGGCCGATCGCAAGATCACGCTCGAACTCGACGACGAGGCCCGCGCCTTCCTCGCCGACAAGGGCTATGATCCGGCCTATGGCGCGCGTCCGTTGAAGCGGGCGGTGCAGAAATATGTCCAGGACCCGCTCGCCGAGCAGATCCTCCAGGGCAATTTCCCGGATGGTTCGACGATCAAGGCCTTCGCCGGCTCGGATCGGTTGAACTTCAAGCTGAGGGGCGGGGCCGAGAAGGCTGCTGCTTGATCATAGTGGTGTTTGAGACAGACCTCTCCGGGGAAACCCGGGGAGGTTTTTCGTTTTGGGGACGAATGCCAACGGGTTGGTCTTGGTGGCAGGAGCATGGCGGCTTTGCGCCATATGCGGACGGCTCCGGGTTGGCAAGTTTCGGCTGAAAGCTTCGCTATCATCTGGCACTGCTATGGGTATCGCGGCGGCTTCTGGCACTAAAAAACCCGGCTGGTGAGGCCGGGTTCTCGACGTAACCGGGATTTCATCCCGCTAGTGCGTGGTGCTGTTGATGAGTGCGTCGATGAGTTTGATCTGCGAGCGATTGCCGCGCTTATATTCGTTGATCAAAATCTTTGCTTCTGCAGTCGCGTCCTTGCGAAGAATGCGATGCTGAGTACACCAAGCGTCAAGAACCGTCTGGAGCAAATCGAGGTCTTTTGGGGGTATTGCGATATCGGATATATGCATCATTTTCCTCCCAAGGATTGACATCTTTTTTTGTGAGAAGCCGCCTCCTCGCGACCTCCCGCACGTGCATCCTTAGCCTAAAGTAGCAGGGGCACAAGATGAAAATGTGACCGTGTGCGTGAGGTACGTGCCCGTTTTCGAGAGTTCGGAAGCGATGCATATTTTAACGGCAATGCTGGGAAACGGTCACTCCGTTCGCCCGATTTTGGCCGAACGGGATGATGGCTCCAAAGCGCCAGTTACAGTCACTGAGATCGCAGATGGCGCGTGGCACCATGTGGTTTCATGTGGCAATTCCTGCCCAATCTACCTCGTTACCTGACAATAGAAGGCGACTTCGTCTTCCTTGCCCGCCACATTGGCGAGGCTTTCCTTCGATAGGCCGGTCACCAACGATAGGTTTATGGCTTTGGGGATATGGCCATTGTCATAGTTGGTCGCGGGCTTTTGCAAATAAGAGATATTGCCTACTGCGCCGCCGCCACTTCGGCGCTGCCATTGTCCTTTGCCAGCAATTCGTCGATGCGGCCGCGTTCCTTTTCGAACTGCGCCAAGGCCTGGCCGTCGAGCGACTTGCCGCCGGGCAGGCGGATGCGCAAGGGATCGACGCGGTTGCCGTTGACGATCAGCTCGTAGTGCAGATGCGGGCCGGTCGACAGGCCGGTGGTACCGACCCAGCCGATCACCTGGCCCTGGACGACTTTCGAGCCGACACTGACATTCTTGGCAATCGCGCTCTGGTGATTGTAGGACGAGACATAGCCGTTGGCATGGCGGATCAGCGTCTGGTTGCCATAGCCGCCGGAATCCCAGCCGGCCTTTTCGACGACGCCGTTGCCGGCTGCGATGATCGGCGTGCCGCGCGGGGCTGCCCAGTCGACACCGGTATGCATGCGCGAAAAGCCGAGGATCGGATGGCGGCGCATGCCGAAGCCGGAGCGGAACGTGCCGTTCGGGACCGGGTTGCGCAGCAGGAACTGGCGAATGCTCTTGCCCTGCTCGTTGTAATAGTCGACCGAATTGTCGTCCGGATCCTGGAACCGGTAGAAACGTGTCTCCGCATCGCCGAACTTGGCATTGACGTAGAGCAGTTCGCTGTCGTCCGTCGCCTTGCCGCTGTCGTCGGCGACCGAGAAGAAAGCCTCGAGACGGTCGGTCGGCTTCAGCTGCGCCTGGAAATCGACATTGCTGGCCAAAAGCTTGATGATCTGGGCGATCATCGTCGAGTTCATGCCGTAGGAGAGGGCAGCGCGATAGACGCCATCATAGACGCGCGGCAGGTCGCGGCCGGCGTTGATCACGGGGGTTCCGTTGTCGTCAAAGGCGCTGGCAACGGCTGCCAGTGGCGGCGGCTCGTAAGCCTTGACGAAATTCCCCTTGTCGTCCAGCGCCATGGTGAAGACATGGGCGCCGCGCGAATAGACGGTGGCGCGCACGACCTTGGCCTCTTCGTTTTCACCCTTCTGGATGATGCCGATGCGCAGCACGTCGCCTTCCTGCAGATCGGTCGCACCAAGTGCCGGCCGCAGATAGCCGGCGAGATCCTCGGCCTGGGCCTTTCCGTAACCGGCATTGATCAGAACGGCGGCGATCGGCGTTGCCCGGCGCACCGGGATGACGTCGTCGGCATATTCTGTCGTCTGGTCGGTGATCGTCTCGAAGGACGAGACCGTCATGTTCTCCTCGACCACCCGGGCCGACAGGCCCTGGATCAGGTCGAGATCGGAGGCATCGGAGGCAAAGCGGCGCGGATCGACATAAAACAGCGAGGCAAGCTGGGTATTGCCGTCGGTCAACACCGAGCCGTTGGTGCGGACATTCTCCTCGACTTCATCCATCGACATCGAGGGCGCAAATTTCAGGGTCGATCCCTTGAGCGGGAAGTCCACCGTCTTCAGCGCCACTTCGGATTCGACGTCGGAGCCATAGAGCGTGCCCGTGCGGCTGGCCGCCGGGGCAGCCTCGGCCTCATCGCTGGAAAAGATCGCCAAAGGATCGAAGGAGGGGTATTTTTCCGCCGGCTGGTGATTGGCAGCCAGCGTCATCTTCACATGCGCGAAAGGCTGGCGGCGAACCACTTCCTTCTCGCCGTCATGGGTCATGGTGGAGACTTCCATGATGGTGCGGTCGGACGGCTTGGCAACAATGCTGGGACTTAAGATACGGTCGCCGCGCTTGGCGGCTGTGGTCGGCTGCGAGCCGCGGGCGGACGGGTCCATTGCGGCATAGGCTTCGGCGGGGATGGCCAGCTGCTGGCGTCCGTCAAGGGCTGCAAACAGTGCCACACCCATCAAAAGGCTGGAGGTAATACCTGTCAGGAACGTGCCCGAAAGCCAGCGCAGCGAAATCTCGCGCCGGTCGGGGGCCTTGCGTCCATCCGCAAGGATCGGCGGCTCGTTGCCGAGCGACCGCATCATGGTCTTGTCCGTGATCATGCCAATTCGAGCGAGGTCCCTGATTACGCGCCGTTTCTTATTATGGTCTCGGTATGTTGTGCGAAGATGTGCATCTTTCACGCCTCCAAGTCAAACAGAACGGCCGTCACTCTCTAAGGGCTCCCCATGAAGACGAGGAGAGCCGCCAGAACGGAAGGTGCGAAGCGCTGATTAGAGCGTCAATTGTGAAGAAGTGAGGGCGGGATTGGGTTTTCGGGCTCATACAAAGGGCCATCCCGATTGCCGCAACGCAGCAAAGCCTTACGGCGCAAGGCTTTGTCAAAAAACTGTCATTTTTTTCAAAAATCCTGTTGACTATGAACGATGCCCGGGACTATAAACCGCTCACCAACGAGGGCGGCGGCGCTGCTGGCGACCGACGAACTCGCTCTGAAATTTCTTATGAAAGTTTGGTGCGGATTTGGGGTTTCAGGCGGGAACGCTTTGGGCTCTCGGGGTTAAGGTTTTGGACGGTTTTGACCGTCGGTTTTTTGACAATTGAATAGAGAGAAAGAGAAACGTGGGCGGCGGATGTTCGCGACTGGATTAAGT
>NZ_JBFUBH010000025.1:0-53992 GCF_056405855.1 Pararhizobium sp. P1_E7
CCTGAGGTCATTGCCAAAAGGCAGCAGGCGCTGGCGCGCATGGAGGCAGCGGAATGAACCGCTGGCACTCATAGTCTCAAAGCTAAAGCCGAAGGGGTGTCCTTCACCCGCCCCCGCTCCTCCCTCGCAACCCGGCCCAGCCGGTCGGATCGGGGGCTGCCGTCAGCGCCAGCGGAGATGCTGAGTGTCGCATTTCTAACTGGCTGGCGACGTCGCGCATCTAACCAGCTTTGACAGAACCTGTAGCCGCAAAGTTAAAGTGTCCTGTTTCTGCAAAGTTGGAATGTCACTCTCCCCGGGTTTTGATGCCCCTCTCTTTCGGGGCTTGATTTTACCGTGGCCGTGGTGAGGATGGCGGCCGAACATATCCGCCAATTCTGCGCCAGGAAATCCCCCATGAAACTTCAATTGTTCCGCAACGCCACGTTGAAGCTCGACTATGCCGGGCGTACCGTACTGATAGACCCCTATCTGGCGCCGAAACACAGCCTGCCGTCGTTTACCGGCCGGTCGCCCAATCCGATGGTCGAGCTTCCAGCTAAGATCGACGATATTCTTAAGGGCGTGGAACTGGTGATCGTTTCACACCTGCATGACGATCATTTCGATAGCGTCGCCATGGAGCGCGTGCCGAAACATCTGCCGCTTTTCTGTCAGCCGGGCGATGAGGCGACGATCCGCGAGGCGGGGTTCACCAATGTGATGCCGCTGACCGAAAGCGCAACCTGGGAGGGGCTGACGCTGACGCGCCGCGAAGGTAGCCACGGGCTCGGGCCGGTGGTCGAGCTGATGGGGCCGGTCATGGGGTTCAGCCTTGAGGCGGCGGGCGAGCCATCTCTCTATTGGGCCGGTGATACGGTGCTTTATCCGCCGGTGGCGGCTGTGATCAGCGATACCAAGCCGGATATTATCGTCACCCATTCCTGCGGCGCACGCTGGGATGGCGATCTGATCGTCATGGACGCTCAGGAAACGGTTGCCGTGTGTGAAGCGGCGCCGGATGCGATCGTCATCGCCACCCATATGGAGGCGCTCGATCATGCGACGATCAGCCGTCAGGACCTGCGCCAGGCCGCAGATGAAAGGGGCATCACGCCGTCGCGGCTGCTGATACCTGCGGATGGTGAGACGGTGGTTCTGAACCGGCCCTAACCGGGTAGGTAATGCGCTGAAGGCCGGCCCCTTCAGCGCATCGTATATCGGCCGAAATTCTATTTGCCCTGAAACTGCGGGGGACGCTTTTCGATGAAGGCGGCCATGCCTTCCTTCTGGTCGCTGGTGGCGAACAGCGCGTGGAAGATGCGGCGTTCGAACAGGATGCCTTCCCGCAGGCCGCCTTCGAGCGCGCGATCGACCGCCTCGCGCGCCGCCATGGTGGCGGCCTTGCCGTAACCGGCGATCGTGCGGGCGGCGGCCAGCGTCTCATCCATGAGCTTGTCTGCCGGCAGGACGCGGGCGGCAAGCCCGCAGCGCTCGGCCTCGGCCGCATCCATCATTCGTCCCGTCAGGATCATGTCCATCGCCTTTGCCTTGCCGACCAGCTTGGTCAGCCGCTGCGAGCCGCCCATGCCGGGGATGACGCCGAGCTTGATCTCGGGCTGGCCGAACATGGCCGTGTCGGCGGCAAAGATCATGTCGCACATCATCGCCAGTTCGCAGCCGCCGCCGAGCGCATAGCCGGAGACCGCAGCGATCTTCGGCGTGCGGAAGGATGCGAACCGGTCCCAGGCGGCAAAGAAGTCTTCGCCGAACATGTCTGGGAACGACTTGCCGGCCATCTCCTTGATATCGGCGCCTGCGGCAAAGGCCTTGTCGGAGCCCGTCAGCACGAAACAACCGACGCCCGGGTCGCGGTCAAGCGGCGCAAGTTCGGTCGCCAGTGCGTTCATGATCTCGGAATTGAGCGCGTTGCGGGCAGAGGGCCGGTTCAGCGTAACGATGACCACCCGGTCCTGCTGTTCGACGATGATCGGTTTTTCCATGGGCGTGATCCTCTTGGCGGACGGTTCAAGGTTTTTGTCAGGCGGTGCTGCCGGATTGTTGCCGTAGCATGTCGATGATGCCGGAGAAATCCTTGTCGGCGTTTCCAAGCTCGTTGAACAGCGCGTAAAGCTCGGCGGCCTTGGCGCCAAGCGGCGTCGTGGCGCCGGCCGACTGCGCTGCCTCCTGCGCAAGCTTCAGGTCCTTCAGCATCAGCGCACCGGCAAAGCCCGGCTTGTAGCCGTTGTTGGCCGGCGACGTGGGAACCGGGCCGGGCACCGGGCAGTAGGTGCTGAGCGACCAGCACTGGCCCGACGATACCGAGGCGACATCGAAAAGCGCCTGATGCGACAGGCCGAGCTTTTCGCCGAGTACGAAGGCCTCGCCGACGGCGATCATGCTGATGCCGAGGATCATGTTGTTGCAGATTTTGGCCGCCTGCCCTGCCGCCGGTCCGCCGCAATGGATGATGCGCTTTCCCATCGCTTGGAAGACCGGCTGAGACTTCGAGAACACATCCTCACCGCCGCCGATCATGAACGTCAGCGTACCGGCAGCGGCGCCGCCCGTTCCGCCGGATACGGGCGCATCGAGCGACGGGCAGCCCTTCCCGGCCGCCATCTCATGCGCCTTGCGGGCGCTGTCGATATCGATGGTCGAGCAGTCGATCAAAAGCGTGCCGGATGGGACCACTGCCACCAGTTCCTGCCAGACCGACAGGACATGTTTGCCGGCGGGAAGCATGGTGATGACCGTATCGACGCCCGCGACGGCTTGGCCAAGCGACGCGCAGGCGGTGACGCCCTTGCTGCGCGCTTCCTCCAGCAGCGGCTGCGAAAGATCGAAACCGTTGACCGCATGGCCTGCCTTGACGAGATTGGCGGCCATCGGGCCACCCATATGACCGAGACCGATAAAGCCGATCGTCATGTTCGTGATCCTTCCTTGATCATATCCGCAAAAAGCGGGTGGGCAGATGGCTGGAAATAGGCGTCGATATCGGCTGCGGTGACATCGGCAAGCCGGGCCGGCCGCCACTGCGGATTGCGGTCCTTGTCGATCACCGCGGCACGCACGCCCTCGTAGAAATCATGGCTGCGCAGAACCGCGGCCGTTGCCGCAAATTCCCGTTCAAGGCAGTCTTCCAGCCGTGCGGTTTGCCGGCCAAGCCGTAGCAGCCGCAGCGTGACGCTCAGACTGAGCGGTGATTTGACCGAAAGAACGGACAGGGCCTTTTCGGCGAAAGGACTGCCATCCCGGCGCAACGCCTCCAGAATGTCTTCGATGGTGTCGAAGTCGAAGAGGCGGTCGATTGCTTCTCTCACGGGTTCGAGAACACCGGCTGGCGGCATTTCTGAACAGCCTTCGATCGCGGCTGAAACCGCTTCACGCGGAGTTCCCGCTGGCAGTGATGCCAACATCTCGATCAAGGCCGGAAGCCGCCCGGAATGGACAAAAACATCGGCAAGGCCGGCGAGGATGGCGTCGGCGGGGCCGAGCGGTTCGCCGGTCAGGCCGGCATAGGTTCCCAGCTCGCCTGCATGGCGTGTCAGGAACCACGATGCCCCGATATCCGGGAAAAAGCCGATGCCGGTTTCCGGCATGGCAAGGCGGGTGCGCTCCGTGACGATCCGGTGGCTGCCATACACGGAGATACCGACACCGCCGCCCATGACGATGCCGTCCATGACGGCGACATAGGGTTTCGGAATGCGGCCGATGCGGGCGTTGAGCGTGTACTCCTCGCGCCAGAACGTCGTTGGCGCGTCCGAGCCGGCTTTCCCGCCGTTATAGATGGCGCGGATATCGCCGCCGGCGCAAAGGCCGCGCTCCCCCTCGCCGGTGACAAGCACGGCTGCAATGGCCGGGTCATCCTGGAAATCGTCCAGTGCCGCCTCGATGTCGCGCACCATCCGCAGTGTCAGACTGTTGAGCGCCTTGGGGCGGTTGAGCCGGATACGGCCGAGCCCGCCGTGGCGTTCAACCAGTGTCTCGGGTTCAGCGGTGGCGGTTTCAGATATGGAGGGCATGGCCAAGGGCTTTCAAGGCGGCTTCCTGGAAGCCTTCGCTGCGTGTCGGATGCGCATGGATCGTCGCGGCGACGTCCTCGAGGCGGGCGCCCATTTCGATTGCCAGCGCAAAGGCGCTCGACAGCTCGGAAACACCGGCGCCAACGGCCTGGATGCCGAGAACGAGATTGCTGTCCGCACGCGCGACGATGCGCACGAAACCGTCTTCCGAGAGCATGGTCATGGCGCGGCCATTGGCATTGAACGGGAATTGCCCGGCACGGACGTCGTAACCCTGCGCACGCGCCTCGTCCGGCGACAGGCCGGCAGTGACGATTTCCGGGTCGGTAAAACAGACGGCCGGAATGCAACGCTTGTCCCATGTGCGTTTCCTGCCGGCGACGATTTCGGCGACCATCTCGCCCTGCGCCATGGCGCGATGGGCCAGCATCGGCTCGCCGGTGATGTCGCCAATGGCGTGGATGCCGCGCATCGAGGTCCGGCACCGGTCGTCGATGCGCAGAAATTTGCCGGCGCGGTCTAGGTCCAGCTCGTCCAGTCCCCATCCCTCCGTGCGCGGCTTGCGGCCGACGGTCACGAGGATCTTGTCGGCCTCAAGCTGTTCTTCTCTACCTTCGGCGGTCTCGATCAGCAGCGCATTGCCCGAAAGTCCCTTGGCGCTGGCACCGGTCAAAACACGAATGCCGAGATCGGCGAGCCGCTTGGCCACCGGCTTGACCAGCTCGGCATCATATTGCGGCAGGATCTGTGGCGTCGCTTCGACAACGGTCACCTCGGAGCCCAGTTTTGCAAAGGCGGTGCCCAGTTCAAGTCCGATATAGCCGCCTCCGACCACGACCAGCTTTTGCGGCACAGTTTTCAGAGACAGAGCTTCCGTGGAAGAAATCACCGGGCCGCCGAAGGGCAGGAACGGCAGTTCGACCGGCTCAGAACCTGTGGCGATCACGACTGTTTCTGCGCGGATGACCTGCGTTCCGGTTTCCGTCTCGACCTCGACGGTCTTGCCGTCGCGGAATTGCGCCCGGCCATGGACGATCTTGACCTTGGCCTTGCGCAGCAGGCCGAGCACGCCACTGTTTAGCCGGCCGACGATGCCGTCCTTCCAGGCGATGGTCTTGGCGAGGTCGAGCTTTGGCGTCTCGACAGTGATGCCGAGCGGACTTTTGGCATCAGCCATATGGCTGACCTTCTCGAATTCCTCGGCAGCATGGATGAGTGCCTTGGAGGGAATGCAGCCGATATTGAGACAGGTACCGCCGGCCTTGACGGCCTCGACGATGACGGTATCGACCCCGAGCTGCCCGGCCCGGATGGCGCAGATATAGCCCCCCGGGCCTGCGCCGATGACGAGAAGTTTGCAGACGATCTCTTTCATGGGCTCAGCTTTCAATGAAAATCAGCGCGGGGGTTTCGAGCAGGACCTTGATCCGCTGGACGAAGGTCGCCGCATCCCAGCCGTCCACCACCCGGTGGTCGAAGCTGGACGACAGGTTCATCATCTTGCGCGGGATGAACTGGCTTCCGTCCCAGACCGGGCGGGTCATGATCTTGTTGACGCCGACGATCGCCACTTCCGGGTGATTGATGATCGGTGTGGTGGCGATGCCGCCCATGGCGCCGAGCGAGGTAATCGTGATGGTCGAACCGGAGAGTTCTTCACGCAATGCCGAGCCTGTGCGGGCGGCTTCCGCCAGTCGCACCAGTTCGGCCGCGCACTCCCAGATGCCGCGCGCTTCCGCATGGCGCACCACCGGCACGGTTAGGCCCGCCGGCGTCTGAGTGGCGATGCCGATATGCACGGCTGCGTGTCGGCTGATGATGCCGGCGTCGTCGTCGAAGGTGGCATTGACGACGGGCTGTTCATCGATGGTCCTGACCATTGCCCGCATCAGGAAGGGCAGGATCGTCAGTTTCGTCTGGTCCGGCTTGCGGCCGGCGTTCATCGTCGCGCGCAGGTCTTCCAGATCGGTGACGTCGATTTCCTCGACATAGGTGATATGGGGAATGCGTGACGTCGCCAGCACCATCTTTTCCGAGATGCGGCGGCGCAGGCCGGTGACCTTGATCTCCTCGACGCCGGTTTTGCGGGCAAGGCCCGCGGGCGCCGGTTGCGGTTGCGCGCCACGGGCAAGGAACTGGTCGAGGTCGTCATGGGTGATGCGCCCGGCCGGGCCGGTGCCCGTCACCTGACGCAGGTCGATGCCGCCCTCCTGTGCCCGAAGGCGCACGGCAGGCGAAGCAAGCGGCCTTTCTTGAGGTGTCTGCGCCGCAGCGCGGGCAACCGGCGCGGCCTGAGCGGATTTCCTGATCTCGACCGGCGGCGGGGTTTCCACCTTTGCGGCGGGCTGTTCGGCAGTTTCGACGCTCACCGTTTCGGCCATCGGAACCGCATCCGCCTCGCCGCCCTCGCCTGCGACCTGAATGCGGACCAATGGCGCCTTGACGGCAACGGTATCGCCGATCTCGGCGCCGAGCCAAAGAACAGTGCCCGTGACCGGCGACGGGATTTCAACCGTTGCCTTGTCGGTCATGACGGCGGCAAGCACCATGTCTTCGCGGACGGGATCGCCGGGCTTTACATGCCATTCGACGAGTTCGGCTTCCGCCACGCCTTCGCCGACATCCGGCATCTTGATGACAAATTCACCCATGGTCACGCCTCCATGACTTCGGCGAGCGCGCGTCCGACACGGCCGGGTCCGGGGAAATAATCCCATTCCTGCGCATGCGGATAGGGCGTGTCCCAGCCCGTGACGCGGACGACGGGGGCCTCCAGATGATAGAAGCAATGTTCTTGCACGAGTGCTGCAAGTTCGGCGCCATAGCCTGAAGTCAGGGTTGCCTCGTGCACGACGACGCAGCGGCCGGTCTTGGTGACCGATTGCACGATCGTATCGAGATCGAGCGGCAGAAGGCTGCGCAAGTCGATCACTTCCGCATCGATGCCCATTTCTTCGGCAGCGGCCAGCGCAACGTGGACCATGGTGCCATAGGCGACAACGGTGACCGCAGAGCCCTGCCGGCGGATTTCGGCCTTGCCGATCGGGATGCTATAGTGACCTTCCGGTACCTCGCCCAGTTCATGCCTGGACCAGGGCGTCACCGGTCTTTCATGATGGCCGTCGAAGGGGCCGTTGTAGAGGCGCTTCGGTTCGAGGAACATCACGGGATCTGGGTCTTCGATCGAGGCGATCAGCAGGCCCTTGGCATCATAGGGATTGGATGGAACCACCACCTTCAGGCCGCAGACATGGGTAAACAGTGCCTCCGGGCTCTGGCTGTGCGTCTGCCCGCCGAAAATGCCGCCGCCGGTCGGCATTCTGAGTACGATCGGGCAGGTGAAATCGCCGTTCGAGCGGTAGCGGATACGGGCGGCTTCCTGGGTGATCTGGTCATAGGCCGGATACATATAATCGGCGAACTGGATTTCGACGCAGGGTTTCAGGCCGTAGGCGGCCATGCCGATCGCCGTGCCGACAATGCCGCTTTCGCTAATCGGCGCATCGAAGCAGCGGGTCTTGCCGTATTTTGCCTGAAGTCCCTGGGTGCAGCGGAAGACGCCGCCGAAATAGCCGACATCCTCGCCGAACACGACCACGTCATCGTCGCGCTCCATCGAAACGTCCATGGCGCTGCGCACGGCCTCGATCATCGTCATTCTGGCCATATCAATATCCTGCCTTCTGCCGCTGGCGGCGAATATGGGGCGGCATCTCGGCGTAAACGCCTTCGAAGATATCACGCACGGACGGCTTTCCACCCGCATGCAGCGTTCCGTGTGCTTCCGCCTGCTTCTGCGCCTGGATCACCTCGTCCAAGATTTCGGCTTCTGCCTGCACGTGGCGTTCCTCCGACCAGACATCTTTCACGATCAGGTGCTTCTTCAGGCGCAGGACGGGATCGCCGAGCGGCCAGGCTTCGGATTCCGTTTTCGGGCGGTAGGCGCTCGGGTCGTCCGAGGTCGAATGAGCGCCGACGCGGTAGGTGACGTATTCGATCAGCGTCGGGCCGAGATTGCGCCGGGCGCGCTCGGCCGCCCACCGGGACACGGCATAGACGGCGAGATAATCGTTGCCATCGACGCGAAGGGCCGGAATGCCGAAACCGAGGCCGCGGGCTGCAAACGTTCCAGAACCGCCGCGCGCGATGCCCTGGAAGGTCGAGATTGCCCACTGGTTGTTGACGATGTTGAGAATGACCGGCGCCTTGTAGGTCGAGGCAAAGACCAGCGCCGAATGAAAGTCTGATTCAGCCGTCGAGCCGTCGCCGATCCAGGCGGCTGCGATCTTGGTGTCGTTCTTGATCGCCGACGCCATGGCCCAGCCGACCGCCTGGACATATTGGGTGGCGAGGTTGCCGGAGATCGTGAAGAAGCCATGCTCCTTGGAGGAATACATGATCGGCAGCTGGCGGCCGCGCAGCGGATCGCTTTCGTTCGAGAAGATCTGGTTCATCATCTCGACCATCGGATAATCGTCGGCGATCAACAGCCCCGCTTGACGATAGGTCGGGAAGTTCATGTCGCCCTTCTTCAGCGCCTTGCGGAAGGCGCAGCTGACGGCCTCCTCGCCCAGATGCTGCATGTAAAAGGAGGTCTTACCCTGCCGCTGCGCCATCAGCATGCGGGCATCGAAGGCCCTGAGCTTCATCATGTTGCGCAGGCCGGTGAGCAGTTCCTCATCGGACAAGAGGCCTGCCCATGGTCCGACGGCTTCGCCGTCGCGGTTCAAGACGCGAATGATCGAATAGGCGAGATCGCGGATGTCTTCCGGCGCAGCATCGATCTCGGGGCGCGGGACGGAGCCGGCCTTGGCTATATTGACGTTGGAAAAATCCGGCATGCCGCCGGGGCGGACGGCGGGTTCCGGAACATGCAGGCTCAATTGCGGGAACTCGGTCATGCCGTGCTCTTCCTCCTCTTGGACCCAAGCTTTCCTTGCTCACTCCCGGAAAGCGGGGTCTCTTGTTTTATAGACTACGCGCAATGACGATGCGCTGCACGTCGCTTGTTCCCTCATAGATCTGGCAGATGCGGACATCGCGATAGATGCGCTCGACCGGATAATCCGACATGTATCCGTAGCCGCCATGGATCTGGATCGCGTCCGAGCAGACTTTTTCCGCCATTTCCGAAGCAAACAGCTTGGCCATGGAGGCTTCCGTCAGACAGGGCTCTCCAGCTTCCTTGAGTTCGGCGGCGTGCAGCACCATCTGCCGTGCCGCCGCGATCTGCGTCGCCATGTCGGCAAGGCGGAAGGCGACGGCCTGATGCTCGATGATCGGCTTGCCGAACGTGATGCGTTCGCGGGCATAATCGCGGGCGGCCTCGAAGGCGGCGCGCGCCATGCCGACCGATTGCGAGGCGATGCCGATACGGCCGCCTTCGAGATTGGCAAGCGCGATCCTGTAGCCCTCTCCCTCGGCGCCCAGCCGCAGGTCAGCGGGTATACGCATGTTGGTAAAGGCGATCTGGCAGGTGTCGGAGGAATGCAGGCCGAGCTTGTGTTCGACGCGAACGACCTCATAGCCTGGCGTATCCGTCGGCACGATGAAGGCGGTAATTCCCTTTTTGCCGGCATCGGGATCGGTGACCGCGAAGACGATGATAACGTTGCCGTTCTTGCCTGAGGTGATGAACTGCTTGGCGCCGTCGAGCACATAATGATCGCCGTCGCGGCGGGCGCGGGTGCGCAGGTTCGAGGCATCCGAGCCGGCCTGCGGCTCGGTCAGGGCAAAGCCGCCGATCCATTCCCCGGAGGCCAGTTTCGGCAGGAAGCGCTGCTTTTGTTCCTCGGTGCCGAATTTCAGGATCGGCACACAGCCGACCGAACTGTGCACACTCATGATGGTCGAGCAGGGGCCGTCACCGGCAGCGATTTCCTCAAGCGCCACGGCATAGGCAACAGTGCCGGTTTCCGAGCCGCCATAGGCTTCCGGCACCAGCATGCCGAGGAAGCCGAGTTCGCCCATCTCCTTCAGCTCGTCTTTTGGAAACGCATGCGACACGTCGCGCTCGGCGGCACCCGGCATAAGCCGCTCGCGGGCAAAATCGCGAGCCATGTCGCGAATCTGGATTTGCTGTTCAGACAGGATCATTGACCGGCGCCCTCCCTAATGCCGCTCGACCGCAATCGCCGTCGCCTCGCCGCCGCCGATGCAGAGCGAGGCCATGCCGCGCTTCAGATCGTAGCGCTCAAGGGCCGCCAGCAATGTGACAATGACACGGGCGCCGGATGCGCCGATAGGATGGCCGAGCGCGCAGGCGCCGCCATGCACATTGACCTTGTCGTGCGGCAGGTCGAGATCGCGCATCGCCGCCATGGCGACGACGGCGAAAGCCTCGTTGATCTCGAACAGGTCGACATTTGTGAGGTCCCAGCCGGTGCGTTCGCTGAGTTTTTTCAGAGCGCCGATCGGGGCGGTGGCAAAGAGATTGGGCGCCTGCGCGTGGGTTGCGTGGCCGGCGATGGTGGCAAGGGGCGACAGTCCCCGGCGGTCGGCCTCGGAGCGGCGCATCAGCACCAGCGCCGCTGCGCCATCGGAAATCGAGCTGGCATTGGCGGCTGTCACCGTGCCGTTTTCGCGAAAAGCGGGTTTCAGGGTCGGGATCTTTTCGAGCCTTGCCTTGCCCGGCTGCTCGTCGCGCTCGACGACCTGCTCCGTCTTTCCCGTCTTGATGATGACAGGCGTGATCTCGGCGTCGAAAAGGCCCTCGCGGATGGCTTTCTGCGCGCGGYTGAGCGACGTCACGGCAAAATCGTCCTGTGCCGGACGGGTGAACTGGTAGGCCTCGGCGCAGTCTTCGGCGAATGTCCCCATCAGGCGTCCCTTGTCATAGGCATCCTCCAGCCCGTCGAGGAACATATGGTCGATGACACGGCCATGGCCGAGCCGGTAGCCGCCGCGGGCACGATCCAGCAGATAGGGCGCATTGCTCATGCTTTCCATGCCGCCGGCAACCGCGATGCTGGCGCTGCCCGCCAGGATCAGGTCATGCGCCAGCATCGCGGCCTTCATGCCCGAGCCGCACATCTTGTTGACGGTGCTGGCGCCCGTCGAAAAGGGCAGGCCAGCGCCGATCGCCGCCTGCCTTGCCGGGGCCTGCCCCTGCCCTGCCGGTAGCACGCAGCCGAACACCGCTTCTTCGACCGCATCCGGCGCAACGCCGCTGCGCTCCAGGGCGGCACGAATGGCTGCGGCGCCAAGTTCAGGCGCTGTCGCGTCCTTCAGGTCGCCCTGGAAACCGCCCATGGCGGTGCGGGCGGAGCCGACGATGACGATGGGATCATGCAGTGTCATTTCAACCTCCAGGAACCAGCCTCAACGCGGCGCCATGCGCAGCGCGCCGTCAAGGCGGATGACCTCGCCATTCAGCATGGTATTTTCGCAAATATGGCGCACCAAAGCGGCAAATTCATCCGGGCGGCCGAGGCGCGGCGGAAACGGCACGCTCTTGCCGAGCGCTTCCTGGGTTTCGGGCGGCATGCCGGCCATCATAGGCGTTTCGAAAATGCCGGGTGCGATGGTAACGACGCGGATGCCGTAGCGGGCAAGCTCGCGGGCGATCGGCAGCGTCATGCCGACGACGCCACCCTTGGACGCCGAATAGGCCGCCTGGCCGATCTGTCCGTCGAAGGCGGCGATAGAGGCCGTGTTGACGATGACGCCGCGTTCGCCCTCGCCGTCCGGTTCCTGCGTCTGGATGGCGGCGGCGGCAAGACGGATCATGTTGAATGTACCGACCAGATTGATGCCGATCGCCTTCGCAAAGCTTTCGAGGCGATGCGGACCGTCGCGGCCAAGCATCTTTTCGCCCGGCGCAACGCCGGCACAGTTCACCAGGCCATGCAGGTGGCCGAAGGTCTCGAGCGCTGCTCCGATCGCGGCCTGCCCGTCGGCCTCGCTGGTGACGTCGGTGCGGATGAACCGCGCGCTCGATCCGAGATCGGCAGCGATCTGCGCGCCGGCATCCTGGTTGATATCGGCGACGACAATGCGGGCGCCAGCCCCAGCCAGCAGGCGGGTGACGGCCGCACCAAGACCGGAACCGCCGCCGGTCACCACAAAAACCTTACCGGAAATATTCATGGCGCTGCCCTTGCTGTACGAAGGCGCGCGGCAGCCTGTCCTTGATACGTCATGCAGCCTCCCCGCCGCGTTCCGCCCATCATGCCTGATTTTAATCATAGCATCTTGCAGAACTTTACGCTCGCGCGGTATTGCAAGCGATGACAGAACTGTCCTTCATTTTTCGGCCGGTTTTGCCATATGAGAGGAAGGCCGATGGTGGACGCGGACCGGCGGATGATCTCGCCCTCGTTTGTCGAGGAGGCGCTCGATTGCTTGCGCCGCGCAGGCAAGCCGACAGCGCCGCTTTTGGCTTCGCTGGGATTGCCGCCCGTTGTGGAAAAGCCGATTTCCGCCGAAAGCTACGGTGCGTTGTGGCTGGCGGTCGCGGCCGAAGTGGACGACGAGTTCTTCGGCATGGGCGAGCGGCCGATGCGCAGCGGCAGTTTTACGCTCCTCTGTCACTGCGTGCTGCATGCGAAGACGCTGGATCAGGCCTTGCGGCGTGCGCTTCGTTTTCTCGGCGTGGTGCTTGAGGATCCGAGCGGCGAACTCGTCACCCGCGATGGGCTCGCTGAAATCGTACTGACGGACAAGGGCAAGGCCCGTTCGGCCTTTGCCTACCGGACCTACTGGATCCTGCTGCACGGTATCACCTGCTGGCTGGTCGGGCGCCGCATCCCGATCCGCAGGGTGGATTTTCGCTGCACCGAACCGCTGGAGGGCGCCGACTACCGCCTCTTCTTCGGTGCGCCTGTACAGTTTTCACAACCCGTCAGCCGCCTCGCCTTCGATCGTGCGGTGCTGAAACTGCCGATTGTTCGCACCGAACAGGCCTTGAAACAGTTTCTTCGCGGAGCGCCCGCCAATATTCTCGTGCGCTACCGCTATGACGCCGGTCTTGCAGCCGCTGTGCGCAAGCGCCTGCGCCAGCAGGCGCCGGCGGCCTGGTCCGGGTTTAGCGCTCTCGCCAGGCAGATGCACATGTCTTCGTCGACGCTGCGCCATCGCCTGCAAGGTGAAGGTCAAAGCTATGCCGGCATCAAGGACGAGATCCGCCGCGACCTTGCCATCGAGATGCTGCTGAACAGCGATGCCAGCGTCGGAGAGGTCGCCGCGCAACTTGGCTATTCCGAACCAAGCGCCTTCCACCGCGCCTTCCGAAAGTGGACGTCAAAGAGCCCGGCAGCGTTCCGGCGGGAGACAGCAACGCCCAGCAGCGGATAGGGTCGCAAGTCGGTTCAGGGGTGCTGGTCAGATCAAACGTGCCAGTTGCTCAAGGCGATGCCCGCACCCTGTTCCAGGCATTGAACAGGTGCCGGCCAAGCACCTCGGAGAGGCGGCCTTGTCGCCGGCTTCGAGCGCCGAAATCATTTCCTCGCTCGCCAACGGCGGCGGCACCGCATTTGCCGGGATGATGCTAGTTGAGAAAAACCTGCACGCTTGCTGCCCGACCGGCTGCGTCGATGACGGTCAATGTGGAATAGCCCGCACCATCCGGGATCCACTGATTGGTCCGGCGTCGCGACGTCTGCGGCAGTGGCTTGCCATTGGCAAGCCACCGGAAGGGCGCCCGCCCGCCCTGCAGCTTGAGGACAAGCGGCATGGAGGTCCCGTCGGTATCGACGCCCAATTCGACGCGGGCTCCTTCGGGGGGATAGACGATCTGTGGCGCCGCCTCGCGGATCGTAGCGGAAACGAGACCTGTGGAGGTCAGCGAAAAGCGGCGCTGGCTGATCGGCAATTGCGATTGGGCAATACGAACCGCGCCGGCCGGAGCCCGCGGCAGCGGCGTCACGGCAACGCCGGATTTGGCAAAGCCCTCGAACAGGATCGGTGCGGCCGTTCCATAGCCGGTCAGGCCCGGTACGGCGCTATTGTCCGGCCGGCCGGTCCAGACGCCGAGAACGTAGCGGCCGTCAAACCCGACGGACCAGGCGTCGCGGTAGCCGTAGCTCGTTCCGGTCTTGTAGGCGATGCCGCGCTGGACGGCGCCTGCCGGCGGCAGTACGCCGGAGAGAATGTCGGATATCTGCCATGTGGCGACCGGATCGAGAAGCGGCTCGCTTTCGATCGGTCCCGGTTGTTCGCGGATGCCGTCGCCAAGCCGGACCGGTTTGCCGCGATTGGCAAGGGCGGCGTAGAGCTGGACGAGGTCTTTCAGATTGATCCCCAGTCCGCCCAGCCCGATCGCAAGGCCCGGTGCCTCGTTGGGCGGCAGGATCGGCCTGACTTCGGCGCGCCGGAAGCGCACCATCAGGCGTGTCGGCCCGACGGAATCCAACAGCCGCACGGCCGGAACGTTGAGGGACAGTTGCAGCGCCTGGCGGATGCTGACGTCACCCTGATAGGTCATGTCGAAATTGCGCGGCCGGTAGCCGAAGAAATCCGCCGGCCGGTCCTCGATGATCGTTTCCTGGGAAACCAGTCCTTCCTCGAAGGCGAGGCCGTAGATGAATGGCTTGAGCGTCGAACCCGGCGAGCGGGAGATGCGCGTCATGTCGATCCAGCCAGAGCGGCTGGCATCGAAATAATCGGCGGAACCGAGCTCTCCCACGATCTCGCCGGTGCGTGCATCGGCCATGACCATGGCGATCGATACTTTGGGGCCGAGCCGGGCGGCGGCCTCCTTTGCCACCGTTTCCAGACCTTTCTGGATCGTCCGGCGCAATGTCGTCTGATGCTGAATAAGCTTCGGTTCTTTCCGCCGCGCCGCCTCGGCGACATGGGCGGCAAAGGCCGGCAATTGCAGGCGGCGAGCCGGCACTGCGACCAAGGCGGCCCGCTCGGCCTCCCCTTCCCCGATCACGGCGGAAACCGCCATGCGCTCCAGCACCCGTTGGCGCGCCGTCTCAGCGGCTTTCAGGTGCCGGTCAGGGCGCCGTTTCTCCGGAAGCTGGGGAAGCGCCACAAGCAATGCGGCCTCCGAAACGGTCAGACGTTTTGGTTCCTTGCCGAAATAGGCCAGACTCGCAGCACGAATGCCTTCGAGATTGCCGCCGTAGGGTGCATGGGTGAGATAAAGATCAAGGATTTCTGCCTTGCTCAGGCGCCGCTCGATCTGCACGGCGCGGGCAAGCTGGCGAATTTTTGCCGCAAACGAACGCCCCTCGCGCGGTTCGATCAGGCGCGCCACCTGCATCGAGAGCGTCGAGGCGCCCGAGACGATCCGTCCGTGGGTGGCGAACTGCCACGCGGCGCGCATCAATGCCCAGGGGTCGACACCCTTGTGCTCCCAGAACCGCTGGTCCTCATAGGCAATCAGCATGCGCACGAATTGCGGATCGACGTCTTTCGCCGTCGTCTGCAGCCGCCAGCGGCCCTCCGGTGTCGCAAAGGCGCGCAACAACTGCCCGTCCGCATCGAGCACTTCGGCCGAGACCGTGCGGGCCTGTTCCAGCGGTGGCGGAAAGGCGCGGTCCGCGGCCTCCAGACCAAACATGATGGCGACGCACAAAAGTGCGGAGCCCAGCAAGGCTGCGCAGGTTTTCGCCCAGAGAGACATTACTCGACCGCCTGAACCTCCATGCGCCCCATCGCGGAGCGCGCGGAGAATTGCGGCCGGTACATGTCCTCGACGCTGGCGGCCGGATGATCGTAGGTGCCCGGTGTGACGGCGCGCACGACATAGGCGACGGTGATCGTGCGGTTATCTCCCGCCGAACGGTCGAAGGCGGCGACGAAGCGATCGCTGCGGAACTCCGTATGGGCCGCCTCGACTTCGCCGATCCATTCGAAATTCGACAGTTTGGCGCTATCGACAAGGGTCGGATTGTCGATCTCGAAACCGGCCGGCAGAAGGTCGGTAATCAGTACGCGTGACGGCCAGCTGTTGCTTTCCGTGGCGTTGATGACAACGACATAGCGCTCGTTCTGCCTGGCCTCCGTGACATTGGCTTCCTCGCCGTCAAGCGTGTAGTAAGTCCGCTCGATGCTGAAACCATTGCCGCCGGCGGGCAGCGGCAACGCTGGCGCCGCAACGGTCGTCACCACGGCAGCCACCGGCGCGCTCGACCGGTTGGTGATCGTCACCGGTTGATCGAGGATCTCGTCGCCGGTCAGACGCGCGGCATAACCGCCGCTGCGCGGCGTGCCGTTGATGTCGAGGTTGATATCGCTGTCCCCGCCCTGGATGGCGCGGGCGGCAAGCAGTGTCCACATCTGTTCCTGCGTGCTCGTGTAGGATTGATGTTCCCATTCGCGGGCGACGATCTTGGCGAGCTGCGGGATGATCGTCGGCACCGGCCGGGCCTCGGCTGCGAGCGTCAGCACGGCAGCATCGTCGCGCAAGGCCGAGCCGTAATCGGACCGATCAAGGCTGGCATTGGTGGCGGTTGTCGACATCTGCAGTGCATCTTCGAAAATGCTCTGCGAGCGCTGCGCATCACCATAAAGGGCAAGAGCGGCGGCCAGGTGCCCCTTCGACAGCGGCGTCGGGAATTCCGAGAGCTTGGTGTCGGCATAATAACGCAGATCGCTGATCGCCGCCTTGCGGTTACGGGCGAGCACATAAAGAGAGTAGGCGATTTCGTTGCCCTGGCTCTTCATGTCGATATCGTAGCTCATCGCATTCTGCAGGTTGTCGAGCGCCTGCACCATGGCCTGGTCCGGCACCTGGTACTTCTGTTCGCGGGCCCGTGTCAGGAAGTCCGTGACATAGGCGTCGAGCCAGAGGTCGCCGGAACCGGGGCTCCAGAGGCCGAAGCTGCCGGTCGAGGATTGGTAGGACAGCACCCGATAGATCGCCTCCTGCACCCGCTTCTGGACGTCACCATCCTCCGGCAGCCCGGATTGCTTGGCAAGTTCGCTCAGATAGAGCAAGGGCAGCGCCCGGCTGGTTGTCTGCTCGGCGCAACCATAGGGGTAGCGGTCAAGCGATGTCAGCAGCGCCGGGATATCGAAGGCGGCGGAGCGGGTGACGCTGACGCTGACTGCCGATCCCTGCAGCATGCTTTCGGCCAAAAGATCGCCATCGACCGTCAGGCTGTCATTCGGCTGTATGGTCAAAGGATGCCGGGTCGTCACCGGCAGGGCGGCCGGCCGCACCGCAACGGAGACCGACTGTTGCAGCGACAGGCCGTCGGCGCTGGTCAGCTCGATCGAGATCGCGCCGTCGCCGGGATGAACGCCGGAGATCGGCAGCGTCAGGTCGAATTTACCGCCGGGCTTGACGCTGAAGGTCTGTTCGGCTTGCGCAGCGTCGATCACCACGGCCGAGCTGCTTGTCACCTTGAGGTTCAGGTCGCCGGCCGGGCCATCGGTATTGGCGATGTCGAGACGCATTTCCGTCTTGTCGCCCGGCGCCAGGAATTGCGGCAGGCTTGCCGTTACCACGACCGGATCGCGGATAATGACATCGGTCGAGGCATGGCCGACGCCGGCCTTCGACCAGGCAACAGCCATGACACGGGCGGTGCCGTTAAACTGCGGGATATCGAAACTGATGATCGCCTTGCCGCCTGCATCGAGCTGGACCGGACCGGAGAAGAATGCCACCAGCTTTTCGGTCGGCGGATTGCCCTGAAGCGGCATCTGGCCGCCGTCACCGCCGGTGCGCAGCCGCCCGGTCGCACCGAGCGAGCCATCGATCAGCCGTCCGTAGAGGTCACGGATTTCAAGGCCAAGCTGACGCTGGCCGAAATACCAGCCGTCCGGATCGGGTGCTTCGTAGCGGGTGAGGTTGAGGATGCCGACATCGACGGCGGCGACCGTGACATAGGCCTCGTCGCCCACCCCTGCCCCGGTCACTTCGACCGGAATATTCAGCGTCTGCCGGGGCAGCGTCTTTTCCGGAAGGTCGAGCTTGAYGGACAGCYTGCGTTCGGCGGGAYCGACGGCCAGCCACTTGATACCGATGGCACGCATCGGCATGCGGCTTTCCTGCGCATCGCCCGGACGATAAAGCGTCGCGGTGACATAGGCGCCCGCACCGAAATCTGCAGTGATCGGAATATCGACCTCACCGCCTTCGGCAGGAATGGTCGCGGTTTTCGTGGCGATCAGCTTTTCCGAGCCGATCGTGACCAGAACTTCGCCGGCAAAACGTGGCGAGACGCGCAGCTTGGCGGTGTCGCCGATCACATAGTTCTGCTTGTCGAGCGCGACCTCCAGGCCATCCGGCGTCTCCGTCGAGCTGGCGGTGACATACCAGCCGGAATCGAATTCGACGCTGGATGCCGGTCCATCGATATCGGCCGTTTCGACTTCGAGGCGGTAACGGCCCCAGTCAGCGGACAGGGCGATTTCGCCGCCTTCCGTGGTGACATCAAGCGTGCCGGTCGAGACCTGCTTGGTCGATGTCACCGGCTCATATTTCCAGGCCGTGCCGTCGCGGTACCACTGATAGTCCTGCTCGACGCGCAGCAGCTTCCAGGTCAGGCCGGTTTTGGCCTGCTTCATGCCACTCTGGTCGATGGCGATGACGTGG
Source organism: Pararhizobium sp. P1_E7 (assembly GCF_056405855.1). Classification (NCBI taxonomy): domain Bacteria; kingdom Pseudomonadati; phylum Pseudomonadota; class Alphaproteobacteria; order Hyphomicrobiales; family Rhizobiaceae; genus Pararhizobium; species Pararhizobium sp. P1_E7. The sequence continues at coordinate 18,505 of NZ_JBFUBH010000025.1, forward strand.
AACTTGCCGACCGCATTTTCTGCGAGCTCGCCGGAAAATTCCGGTTTGATGCCGATCATCGCACCCGCCGGCTTGACCGGCAGCGTCAGGGACCGCTCGACGGCGCGGCCGCCGGCTTCCTGAACGCGCACGGTGATATTGGCGTTGAGCAGCTGCGTGGTCGATGGTACGTCCGTCAGGTTGACATCGAACGTCGCCTTGCCGTCCTCATCGAGCGGCTCCAGCCCATCGAGCGTCGTGCGGCTGTCTTCTGTCGCCTCCTCATCGGCAAGGCCAAAGAAGTAGCCCTTGAAGCCGGCGCTTTCGCGGGTCGGCTTCAGGCCGACTTCGCCCTCGAGTTCCAGCCCTGCTGCCGGTGCGCCATAAAGGAAGCGGCCATCGATGGTAATCGGCGCCGGCGTATCGATCTCGATCTGCTTGACGGTGCTCGCCATGTCGAACTCGACCCGGTCGGGCACGAAGTCATCGACCTGGAATTGCTTCTCGCTGATCGCCGTGCCCTTGGGGTCTGTAAATATCTGCACGGCCCAGGTGCCACGCATGGCATTCGGCTGCAGGGGGAGATCGAGCGCATAGCCGCCAGCCAGTCCGCCGTCGCTGACAACGCGGCGGTCCTCGACGCCGTCCGGACGCATAAAGATGAAGGTCAGCGGCAGTTTTTCGATCGCCACCGAGGCGCTGTCGCGGGCAAGGGCGGAGACGTGCACGGTCTCGCCGGCGCGGTAGATGCCGCGTTCGGTCCAGGTCAGCACGTCGATGGCACCCGGTGCTGCCCGCCCGGTGACGCCGCGATCGGACAGGTCAAAGCCGGCCCGCGTCAGGTCGAGGAAAACGAAATCGTCCGTGCCGCTCTTTGCGGTGATGACCGCTGGCGTCATGGCGGCGGTGCCGCGCAGCAGGCCGGCGTCGAATGTCGCGCGGCCGTCGGCGTCGGTGGTGGCAGTGCCGAGGATTTCATTGTTCTTGGCAAGAAGCGTCAGTTCGATGCCGGCCAACTGCCTGGCCGACGCGAGCGAGCGGGCAAAGACCGAGAGACCGTCGGTACCGGAATAGGTGGACAGGCCGATATCCGAAATGACAAACCATTGCGTCGCCTGGCTGTCCCATTCGTTGGACGCGCCCGTCGCCGACACTGCTGTTAGCACGTAGACGCCGGGCTTGCGCTGCGGCAGGGCTTCATCGACGGGAAAGCTGGTGACGACTTCCTTGTTGAGTTCGGTCGAAATGTCGATCGATCCCTGCCAGACCATTTCGCCGTTTTCATCCTGGATGCGCTGGGCGCTGTAGCCGTCGAGTTGCGTCAGGAATTGCGAGGCCGTGAGCAGCGAGGCGATGTTGCGGTCACCGATGCGGTAGAGCTTCAGGTTGGCGCTGGCGGTATTGACCGAAACGATCGGGATACCGCGACGGGCCGTTCCCGGCAGCACGAAGCTGTCGCCGGTAAAGCGCACCATCGCCGCCCGATCCGGAATGTAGACGTCGAGATTGACGTTGGCTTCCAGCGGTTCATCGACGGACGACGGCAGGCCGGAGCGGAAGGCCACCTTGTAACGCTGGCCGTGGCTCAGGCCCTCGACGCAGATCTCGCTGCCCTTGGCTTCGACCGCCTTGGGCGCTGCACCGTCCAAAAGGACGAACGGCGTATAATCGACGCCGGCCTTGACCAGCGGCTCGGAAAACTGGACGCAGACCCGTGGCGTGGCGCTGTCGGAATCGACGGTGTGTTCGGTCACGCGAAAACCCTGACGCGTGCGAAGGTCGGCATATTCGGCGCGAACGGACTTGGCTTCGACCAGTTCAAGGCTGGCCTTGAAGGCGCTGAGAGCACCCCGAAAATTCTCAACGTTCTTCAGCGCTGTCGCCAGGAGGGCAAGCGCCTCTGCCCGCGCCTGAGTGGTGCGCGACAATTGATAGGCATTGAGCGCTGCAAGCGACGCCTGCGTGGCAAAATCGGTATTGCCGGCGACGCGGTTTGCCGCACGCGCGGCTTCCGCCCACAACGCACCATCGTCGGGAGTAATGGACAGCGCGCCCTGAAACGCCTGCAGCGCCGGGCCGACATTGCCGGCTGTGAGTTCGCGGTAGGCGGCAGCCTTGCGGCCATTGAGACCCAGAACGTCCTGATCTGCCAGCACCGAGAGATTGTCTTTCGTTGCCCGGGCATCGGTCAGAAGCTGTTCGGTGACGAAGGCCAATGCCGGCGGCGCGCCGATGTCCGGTTCCGCCGCTGTCGCATCGACGATCTTGCCGGCGATCGCGCCGGCGAACGTATTCAGCTTGTTATAGTCGGATTTGAGGAAGCACCATTTCACCTTCGGATTGTAGGTGAAGGCGCGGCAGGAAGAATCTGCGACGCAGACCTTCTCGCAGTCGGCAAGGGAGACATTCTGCGCCGTCCGCAGGTCGAAGCCGAAATAGTCGCCATCCTGCGTGGTGACGATATGCCGGCCTGTTTCTTCCGCGTGGATCGCGGGTGAAAATGCAAGAATGCTCAAAATGATCGCTGAAAATCGGATAAACGCGCGCATAGACAAAAGTCCTCCCCAACGCTGCCGTTTTGACCGGTTTTACTCTTTAGGCTCACCTGGAGTTTGTCAACCGAACACGGGCAGCGACCTTACTGTGGTCACTGCCCTGGTTAACGGTTGAACGTTACGATTTAATCGCAGCGTCGCAATTAAAAACGCCGACTTGGTATAATCTCTTTCAGGACTGCGAAACCTTGAGCGACGGGCGGTGATCGCCGGCGATCGTTTCGCCGAACGGGCCGGTGTTGGCACTGGGCTTGTGGGTCCTGACCGGGTGGTTCAGCGGCAGGTTGGGCAATACAAGCTCGCCGAACTTGTAGGCTTCTTCCAGATGCGGGTAACCTGAGAAGATAAAGGTATCGATGCCGATCTGGCGGTATTCGTCGATCCGGGCCTTGACCTGATCGGGGTCGCCGACCAGGGCCGTTCCGGCTCCGCCGCGAACGAGCCCGACGCCGGCCCACAGGTTCGGACTGATCTCCAGCTTGTCCTTGCGGCCGCCATGCAGTTTGCTCATCCGGCTCTGGCCGACGGAATCCATCCGCTCGAAAACCTTCTGGGCCGCTGCGATCGTGTCGTCGTCGACATATTTGATCAGTTCGTCGGCAGCCGTCCATGCCTCCTTGGCCGTCTCGCGGACGATGACGTGAAGGCGGATGCCGAAGGTAACCTCGCGGCCTTGCGCGGCAGCGAGCGCCCGGACCTCCGCCACCTTCTTCTCGACATCCTCGGGTGGTTCGCCCCAGGTCAGGTATTTGTCGATCGTGCGGGCAGCGACCTGTTGGCCGACGCCCGAGGAACCGCCGAAATAGAGCGGCGGATGCGGTTCCTGGATCGGCTTGAACAGAAGTTTTGCATCCTCGACGTCGAAATGCTTGGTCTTCGTGGTGACGTCTTCGCCGCGCAGGACGGCCTTGTAGATGTTGATGAACTCTTCGGTGACCTCGTAGCGTTCCTCATGCGAATAATGGATGCCGTCCCCCTTGTTCTCGATCGGATCACCACCGGTGACGACATTGATCAGCAGGCGGCCATTGGAGATCCGGTCGAGCGTTGCGGTCATGCGGGCGGCCAGGGTCGGGCTGAGAAGGCCTGGGCGCACGGCGACGAGGTAGCGCAGTTTTTCCGTCAGGGGGGCGAGCGCCGAGGCAACGATCCAGCTGTCCTCGCAACTGCGGCCGGTCGGGATCAGCACGCCGAAATAACCCAGCGTGTCGGCCGCCTGTGCGACCTGTTTCAGGTAGTTGAGATCGACATTGCGGCCGCCGATCGATGTGCCGAGATAGCGGCTGTCGCCATGGGTCGGCAGAAACCAGAGAACGTCGATTTTTTCCGGAACGGTGCTCATGTGCGATTGTCTCCAGCGTGCGCGAGATGCGGAATGGGTCGTCGCGTAGTTTTTCCGGAAATGGTACCGATCGCAAAATTATAATATCTATAAATTTTATCGTGTATGAAAAATCCGTTCTCCGTTCCGGTCTTCTTGAGGCTTTGCGCCCAACGGGAGGCCAGCGCCGTTCAGCGACGGGAAAGGAGAGGCTGACGCCGGCGAACGCCGCAGCGTGACACCGGCTGGTCTGGTGGAGCAATTGCAAGGGTTTTAGCTCGCCTGCAACTGCGGCAGCGACCGTGCCCCGATCAGCGTCGCGGCGGCATAGGTCTGCGTAACGATCTCCGGAACGAGATCGATATCGGGGAGCGAGCCGAGCCCGAGGGGGCCGATGGCGAAAAGGCCAGCCGGCCGGCCCTTCGGCGTGATCAGTTCCCCGGCAGGATTGACGGCGAGCCCCAGATCCAGCTCGTCTGTTGCAGCCAGCCCTGCGTCAAGAAGGTCGGTGACGACGGGGTCCTTGAGGTCCGGCGACAGGCAGCGGCAGTCGATCACCTCGTCGGCGGCGAAATGGCTTGCGGCCGCCTGCCCCGCCCATCGGACCAAAAGGCCATCCGGCGTGCGTTTCAGGGTGGTTCCGCGCTTCAGTTCGGTCAGACCGCTGGCGAATTCGCGTTCCAGCCTTGCATGCACGTCGGCCGGAAGCCGGTTGCGATGGCTGTCATAGATTGCGCGCAGATGCCGGTTGAACTGCCGTTTCTCGCTCGGCGGCAGCGATGCCCAAAGGGTGCGGGCGCGCTTGCGCAGGCCGTTCATCGCGGCCTGCCAGCTCCAGCCGTTTTCTTCCGCCTCCGCGCAGGCTTCGCGCACGAAACGGACGATGTTGCGCAGTTGTGAGGGCATGGGCTGTGTTGGAAAGACCGCATCCGCGGGCATGCGGGTATGCGGCTGCGGCAGGAAACCTCGACGCGACAGGATGGTGATGTGGCCTGTAAAGCCGCCGTCGCGCAACTGCAGAACCTGGTCGACGGCGCGCAGTCCATTGCCCATGACGACCACATGCCGGCGCGTCTTAGGGCGCTCAGGCAAATCAGCGTCCATAGCCTGTCCGCCCGTCTCCAGCGGTGCTTTCAAACCGTATCCGGTGGCAAGAACAACCGTGTTGTAGACGGCCTCGCTGCCATCGGCCAGACGGAGGGTGAACAGGCCGTTATCGTTGCGGCGGATATGGGTGATGCCCTCGTTGGACATCTGCACGGCGACATCCGTCCGCTGCGCCAGCGCCTCAGAGAAGCGTTGATAGACATAATCGCTGAAAGTCGCCTTCGGCACGAAGATCTGGCCGAAGCCCGGGATTGCAGCCGAAACGGCCTCGCGAAACGGCGCATTCGCCTGCAGCCAGCGGGTGAAATCCTTGGGTTCTCCTGTTGAAACGGAGAGATCGCGGGCACGGCTGTTGAGGATTTCGGTGGATCGTGCCGTCGCCAGCGCCTGGCCGCCGCTGATGATCGGTCGGGGATCGAACATGCGCAGCCGAAATGGCTGCTTGACCGACTTCAACAGAGCAATCGCCATCATCAGGCCGGAAAAACCCTGGCCGATGATGGCGATCTGCAAAGGCTGATCGCTGCGAAGACTGAAGGGCGACGAAAGACCGTGAACCGTCATATCATTTCCTCCCCGCATCATGCGGCTGGATGGTTGAACCTTGGCACCCCTACTCAAACGCCAGTTCATAAATATACGGCATACTCTATGTATTTAATCATTTTAAACACGGACAGCCCGTCCTATCAAGCCGTTTTCACGCCCTGTTAAATCCTGATAGGTTTCCGTTACTTAGTTGGTCACCGCTTGAAGCGCCCCGCCTGGGGCCGCACCGGAAGCGGTTTTGGTCCGCGCGAAACCTCATGGATCGGCGCGGCCGGCACGCAGTTTCTCAAACCGGCGGATGAAAGCGCCGATGTCGCTGCCGCTGCGTTGCAGCTGTCTCTTGCGAACCATGACGCACATGACCCGGGCGGCGGTCGAAAATGTCATCTCGTCCAGCGGGCTATCGCTGCTCCACGGCTTGGTCAACCTTTCGGTGATGGCGCTGACCATGTTGTTCGGCAGGATATCGGTGCAGTTTCGCATGTGGTCGAATACCCGCCCGATCGGCACAGGCATGCCCAGGTGGTAAACCACGGGAACGTCCGTTTCGTCACCCCAATCGTCATAGGCTTCCAGCGCATCGCGAAACAGCTGATGCAGCGTGATCGGGGCATGACCCTCATGCAGTTCGGGTAAAAGGTTGTTCATCTGCACATCCTCATCGTTGCGAACGGTGGTTGGTGCCGACAGAAATCGACCAGACGCAGAAATGCCCGAGGGAACGGATTGTTCCCTCGGGATCAAAATATAGTTGCATGGCTTTTTGGGTTAAGCTTCAGAGCGTGTTCGGGTGGATGCTCCCGGCTACCTGGTCAGTGCAGCCCGCCAACGCCGAGCAGGCGATCCACCGCGGTGTGATCGGCAGCCAGCGCCTGCGGCGTGCCGCTCCAGGCCACCCTGCCCCGCTCGAGCACGACGACCTGATCGGCAAAGTCGAGGGCGCTCTGGATGCGCTGCTCGACCAGCACGATGGTCATGTTGCCTGTGCTGGCAAGTTCGGAAAACGCTTTCATCAACTCTTCGCAGATGACTGGCGCCAGACCTTCGAGCGGTTCATCGAGCAGCAGGACCGTAGGGCGGCCAAGAATGGTTCGTGCCGTCGACAGCATCTGCTGCTCGCCGCCGGAAAGCTGCGACCCCAGGTTTCCCTTGCGCTCGAAAAGACGGGGAAACATGACGTAGGCCTCCTGGAGGTCGCTCTTCGGCCGGCCCTTGAGGCCAACGAACAGGTTCTCCTCGACCGTCAGCGTCGGAAAGATGCACCGCGTCTGCGGCACGTAGCCGAGCCCCGTGCGGGCGCGCAGCGCGCTGGAAATACCGGTGACGTCGGTTTCGCCGATGCGGATGCGTCCGTCGTACCGTTTTGTCTGGCCGGCCAGCGTTGCAAGCAGGGTCGTCTTGCCCATGCCGTTGCGGCCGAGCACGGCCAGACGTTGACCAGCGGCAACCGAGAAGGAGACGCTTTCCAGAACCCGTGTGGGACCGTAACCGGCCGACAGGTTTTCGACTTCAAGCGGCGTGGCTGGCATTGGCATAGCTCCCGAGATAGGCCTCGCGCACGGCGGCATCCTTGGTGACGTCGGCGGGCGAGCCGTCGAAGATGATGGTGCCGGCGGCCAGAACGATGACCCGCTTGGCAAAACGGAAGACCAGATCCATGTCATGCTCGATCATCAGCACGGCAAGGTCGGCCGGCAGGTCGGCAAGGGCCTGTTCGATGCGGCCGGTATCGCTCTGCGGCACACCGGCGGCGGGCTCGTCGAGCAACAGCACTTTCGGCTTGAGAGCCAGGGCCATGGCGATTTCGAGCAGGCGCTGCTGGCCATAGGCGATTTCGCTCACCTTGCGGTGCATGAGGTCGCGCAAGCCGAGCTTGGCCAGGAGCACGCCGGCCTCGTCCATGACATCAGGCATGGACAGGAAGTTGCCGAACATCGCTCCGGCGCGCCCGTCCCGCTGCAGGATTGCAAGCGCAACATGTTCGGCCGGGGTCATCTCCTGAAACAGCCGTGTCACCTGAAAGGAGCGGACCAGCCCGCGCCGGACGCGGCCGATGGCGTCGATTTTCGTGACGGTTTCACCGTTAAGACGGACCTCGCCCGAATCCGGGCGAAGATTGCCGGTGACGAGATTGACGAAGGTGGTCTTGCCGGCGCCGTTCGGCCCGATCAGCGCAACCCGGTCACCCGGCGCCATCGACAGGGAGACGTCGTTGGTGACCGTCAGCCCGCTGAAGGCTTTTTTCAGATTGAGAACGTCAAAGACTGCGCTCATGTCCGTTTCTCCAAGCGGCCGGTGACGAAAGCTGCAGCGGTGCCGTAGAGCCCCTTCGGCGCGAACAGGACGACTGCGATCAAAAGAGCGCCGACCATCGTCAGCCAGTGGAAGGGATTGGCGGCCGAAACGTAATCCTCGAACAGCATGAAGACGACGGTACCCGTCAGCGCGCCGAACAGCGATCCGGTACCGCCGAGAACCAGCATCACCAGGGATTCGGCCGATTGGGTGAAAGACAGGCTGTCGAGACCGACGACCTGCGTCGAAATCGCATTCAGAGCTCCGCCGGCGCCGGCAACTGCGCCGGAAATGACGTACATCTTGATCAAGGCGATTTTCGGCGATGCGCCCATGGCCATGATGCGCAGCGGATCCTCCTTGATGCCACGGCAGAGCATGCCGAATGGCGAGCGCACCAGGAAACGCAACAGGATGAAAACCGCAAGCAACAGGACGACGCCGAAGACATAGGCGGTCTGGCCCCAAAGGTCGAACTCGAACCTGCCGAACAGCGGATCGGGTGAAATCCCCGACAGGCCGTCGCTGCCACCGGTCCATGACGAGGCCTTGTTGGCAAATTCATGGAAGAGGTAGATCAGCGAAATCGACAGGACGAGCTGGGGCAATCCGTGTGCCCGCAGGATGATTAAGCCGCAGACCAGACCGGCAATCGCGCCGCAAAGAACACCGGCAAGCGTCATCAACAGCGGATCGGTGATGCCGTAATGCGCGGCAGYAATCCCGGCGGCATAGGCGCCGGATCCGAACAGGGCTGCGTGGCCGAGTGTTGCCACGCCGCAGTAACCGGTGACGAGATCAAGCGACAGGACAAGCAGCGCGATGGCGATGATCCGGGTCAGGAGCGCCAGATTGTCGGGAAACAGGAGATAACCGAGGGCGGCGGCGGCAATGATCGCACCGATGCCAATCAGGTCGCGGCCCATGGTGCGGTTTGGTCGGGCGGTCGTTGCGACCGTTTCGGTGTTCATGATGAGCGTCATCCTAGCGTACCCGTCCGGCAAGGCCACGCGGGAAAATACAGATGATGGCGATGACCGCGAGGTAGAAGAAGAATTCGCCGAATTCCGGCATGAGGTAGCGGCCGGTCGTATCGATGCCGCCGAGCACGAGGCAGGCGAGCAGCGCTCCGGGGATGGAGCCCGCGCCGCCGACGGAGACGACGACCAGGAAGGTGACCATGTAGCGCAAGGCATAGTATGGTTCGACCGGCAGAAGCTCCGCACCGAGCACGCCGCCAAAAGCGGCAAGACCAACCGCGACCGCAAAACTCGCCGCATAGATGATTTCGGTCCGCACACCGAGGGCGGCGGCCATCGACGCATTGTCGACGGAGGCGCGCAACTTCACGCCGAAAGCCGTCTTTTCGATGGCGTACCAGAGAGCACCCGCGACCGCCAGGCCGCAGACGATGGCAAAAAGGCGGTGCACCGCGATAGAGCGGAATCCGAGATCGGCCGACCCTTGCAGAGCGGGCGGCAACGGGATCGTCTTCAGCGTCGGGCCAAAGACATAGTTGGCGATGCCGATGATACAGAAGGTGATGCCAATGGTCATCAGCACCTGCGTCAGTTCCGGCGCGCCGTAGATCCGCCGATAGAGCAGCCGCTCGACGGGGATGGAAATGACGACGGTCCCGAAAACGGCAAGCAGCACGGCTGCGGCGTAACCGAGCCCGAGGTCCTGCGCGGCATAAGAGGCGATGTAGCCGCCGATCATGGCGAAGGCACCATGGGCGAGATTGACGACGCGCATCAGGCCCATGGTGATCGAAAGGCCGATCGAAATGACGAAGAGCACCATGCCGTAGGCAATAGCGTCGATGGCTATGCTGAAGAATGTCTGCATCACGCGATTTCCACTTGGTTGTTTGCGGAACAGGAGAAGGCCCTCCCCTCCCCCGCGTCACAAATCAGGGAAAGGTATCGGCGTTGCGGGATGTCTCGCCGCGCCGCCGACACGATTGCCGTCGGGCTGTTTACTTGGCGGCCGCCAGCCCCGGATCGCCCTGTTTCTCGAATGTCTGGATTTCCTTGTTGTAGTAGGAGCCGTCATCCGCCTTTGTGACTTCACGCAGATAGATGTTCTGCGTGATGTGGCGCGATTCCGGATCGATGGAAACCGGACCACGCGGGCTGACCCATGACAGGCCCTTCACGGCATCCACCGCTTTTTGCGCGTCCTGTTCTCCGCCGGTTGCCTCGATCATCTTGTAGATGACCTTCATGCCATCAAAGGCTCCGACCGAAGGGAAGGACAATTCGGCCGGATTGCCGATCGCCTTGGAGGCGGCTTCGACAAAGGCCTTGTTTTCCGGCGAATCGTGGGAAACCGCATAGTGGAACGTCGTCTGAATGCCGAGGGCCGCATCGCCAAGAGCCGGCAGATCGGATTCCTGTGTCAGATCGCCCGGCGCGAAGAACTTGACACCGGCAGCTTTAAGCCCGTTTTCATTGTAGGCCTTGACGAAGCCGAGTGTCGTTGGACCGGACGGCAGGAAGGCGAACACGCCCTGTGCCCCGGAATCCTTGACGCGCTGCATGATCGGGCTGAAATCGTTGGTGGAAAGCGGCATGCGGATCGCCTCGACGACTGCCCCGCCCTGTTTCTCGAAACCGGCCTTGAACGCGTTCTCGGCGTCGATGCCCGGACCGTAGTCGCTGACGACCGAGATGACTTTGGCAACGCCTGCGTCATGCGCGACCTTGGCGACCGGCGTCGAAGTCTGCCAGGTGGTGAAGGACGTGCGAACGACCAGCGGGCTTTTGGTGACGATCGCTGAGGTGGCGGCGTTCATGACGATCAGCGGCACGTTCGCCTGCTTCAGGATCGGTGTCACGGCCATTGCATCAGGGGTGAAATAGAAGCCGGCAAGGTACTGCACTTTTTCCTTGACCACCAACTCCTGGGCCAACGCCTTGGATTGTGCCGGATCGGCGGCCGGAAGGTCGCGGTAGATTATCTCAACGGTGTCGTCGCCGACCGTTGTCCCGTTCATTGCCATATAGGCGTCGATGCCGGCCTTGAAGTTCTTTCCCTGCAGCGCAAACGGGCCGGAGAATGGACCGACAACGCCGATCTTGATCGTGTCGGCATAGGCAGCGTTGCCCATGATAATGGCCGCGAACGCGGCGATGATGGCCCGTTTCATGATTTTCCTCCCTGAATGACCGGCATGCTCCCGAAGAGCCGGCACATGATGACTGACAGAACAGCTAATCCTAGTTTGTCACGCAGAATGGTGATGTAAAATGAAATATAAAGGGGGATATCATAAGCATATGATTATGGATGAAGGTGATTTTCGCATTTGCGGCTGCTGTCCGTGCCGCTTGCTTCCGACGCCATGGAAAATTCAATCATCGACAGATCTAGGCGTGGCGAGGCCGGATGGCGCGCGACATTGCAATGGTTTTTATGAAGAATGCGCTGCCGGGCGGGTGAGTCGTGTCCGAGCCCCCTCCCCTCTTTCGGCAGGTTGCGGCCTACTTCATAATTACGCACATGAATCATTCGGCCAGGAGTTTTTCATCGCTGCGCAGCGTCAGGGTCGGGAACGTCTTGGATTCATAAGCGAAATGCATCCCGGGTGGGCGCAGAATCAATTTCTCACCCGGCCGGCGTAACCATCTGTTAACCAATAACTTCTTGCGCGAATCGTTCCTTTGCGTATCGTCACGGTTATATCGGCCGTCGGGCCATTTTACCGTGACGAAAGTTTTGAACGTGAGCAATGCCATTCGAGCGACCAAGATTGAGCGGAAGACCGTCGATGAGACGATCGGAGATCATGCGGCAATCATCAGCTCGCAACTCCAGGCTATCAGCGAAGCGCTGTTCCCGCCAACGGCCAACAAAACGCTGCGCCGGTTCACCTCCGGTGAAGCTGGCCGGCTGATGGGCGTTTCGGATTCAACGCTGCGCAAGATGACGCTCGCTGGCGAAGGACCACAGCCCGACCTCACAAGCAACGGCCGCCGTCTCTATACGTTGCGGCAGATAAACGAACTGCGTGAGAAGCTGGCGCAAACCGTGCGCGGCCGCGAGGCCTATAATTTTGTGCCGCGCCGTGGTGCTGGGGACCACCTGCAGGTGATCGCCGTAACCAACTTCAAGGGCGGATCCGGCAAGACCACCACTTCGGTTCACCTCGCCCAGTATCTGGCGCTGCAGGGTTACCGCGTGCTTGCCGTCGATCTCGATCCGCAGGCGAGCCTTTCGGCTCTGCTCGGCGTATTGCCGGAAACGGACGTGAAGTCGAACGAAACGCTCTACGCGGCGATCCGTTATGACGAAGAGAAGCGTCCCCTGGCTGACGTTATCCGCAATACCTATTTTGACGGCCTCGACCTGGTTCCCGGCAATCTCGAACTGATGGAGTTCGAGCACACGACGCCACGTGCGCTGACGACGGGCGCCCGGGATGCCGACGGAATTTTCTTCACGCGTGTGGCTCGCGCCCTCGATGAAGTCGCCGACAATTATGATGTCGTCGTTATCGATTGCCCTCCGCAGCTCGGTTATCTCACGCTGAGCGGGCTCTGCGCCGCGACATCGATGGTGGTGACCGTTCATCCCCAGATGCTCGACGTTGCGTCGATGAGCCAGTTTCTGCTGATGACGCATGATCTGCTCGCTGTCGTTCGCGAAGCCGGCGGCGAACTGAAGTATGATTTCATCCGCTATCTGCTGACGCGCTACGAGCCGCAGGATGCACCRCAGACCAAAGTCGCTGCCCTCCTGCGCAACCTGTTTGACGATCACGTCATGACCAATCCGATGGTGAAGTCGGCTGCTGTCTCTGACGCAGGTTTGACGAAGCAGACGCTCTACGAGATCGGCCGGGAAAACCTGACGCGTTCGACATACGATCGGGCGATGGAGGCACTCGATTCCGTCAATGGCGAGATCGAATCTCTTGTCCGTCAGGCATGGGGGCGCACACCAAAATGAGGTCCCCTCACCCATCAAGTGCAATCTGTTGGGAACTCCCAACAACAGGGCTCAGACACGCCCCGGCCATTGCCGGAGGTCGGTATCGTGCAATTGCAACGGCAATGCCGGGCGCGGGTCTTTCCGTCTGCCGATCATCGTTGGGAGCTCCCAACGCACGTTGTTTTGGATACGATGAAGGTGGCCCGCTGTGAGCCGAAAAGATACTGTCAACACCCTGTTCATGCGAAGGCCGGAAGGCTCGGCGCCTACCGCTGGCGTGGAGAAAAATACCGACCGTGTCCGCACCGGCGCTATTTCCGCGATGGGAGCGTCGCTCCAGGAAATGACTGAGGGCGCCCGTAGTGCCGCCAAGCTGCAGGAGCAACTGGCCTCCGGTTCCTCGGTGGTCGATCTCGATCCCGCCCAGATCGATCATTCGTCCGTGAGCGACCGCATCTCCATTACGGTCGATCCGAATTTCGAGGCGCTGGTCGCCAGCATGCGTGAAAATGGCCAGCAGGTTCCCATTCTGGTGCGTCCGCAAACTGGATTGCCCGGCCGTTTCCAGGTGGCCTATGGCCGCAGGCGGCTTCGCGCGGCAGCACTGCTTGGCACGACGGTCCGGGCAATTGTCCAGACACTGACGGACAACGAACTTGTCATCGCCCAGGGGAAGGAGAACCTCGATAGACAGGATCTCTCCTATATCGAGAAGGCGCAGTTTGCCCGTCGTCTTGAGGATGGCGGGTATGATCGCACGACGATCATGGCGGCGCTTTCGACCGACAAGGGCGATCTCAGCCGCTATATCACCATTGCCCGAAGCATTCCGGAGTATCTCGTCCAGGCCATCGGACCGGCGCCAAAGGCCGGCCGGGCGCGTTGGGCGGCATTGGTGGAACGTGCAGAACGTAAACAGCATATGCTTGAAGCGCTGATCACCGGCGCCGATTTCCTCGCAGGAGACAGCGATGCACGCTTTAGCCGCGTCTTTGAAATGCTGGGAGCGGAGCCTGCAAAACGCAAGCCGAAGGCACAGGAATGGAGAAGCCCGCAGGGACGCAGGGCGGCACGCATCGAGCGCGACGATCTCCAGACGCGGATCGTTTTTGACGAGCGTCAGGTTCCTCAGTTCGGCGGGTATCTCGCCGACCGCCTGGATGATCTCTACGCTGAATTTACGGCAAGCCTGAAACAGGGCGGCCGGCAGTAGCTTATGCCGGGTCACTGGTTGGCAGTGGCCTTTAGATCAACCGCTATCGAAGGATAGGCACAAGAGAAAATAGGCAAAGAAAAAGGCCCCCGAAATCTATTCCGGAAGCCCTTCTCGACTGTTTGGCGACTGAGAGAATCACACTTCCTGGAATCGTAGTCAAGTCTCTTCATTGAGATCGACGTCATTTTGACGAGCCTGACAGCTTTGCCCTTGCGAAAGGCGAAGGCGATGGAAGGTGGAAGTGTGACGACGCCCTTTGGGCGGCGGCCGATGACGCTTGGCATGTTGGCAAGCCAGCTTGTGGCCAAGGATATCGAAGACGGCAAGAGCATCGACAAGTGGAAGCTTTATCGGGCGCTGTGCGAGGCGCGGCCGCTGATTGGCGTAACTGATCGCGCCCTGGCGGTGATGAGCGCATTGCTCAGCTTTTATCCGAAAGATGAACTCTCCGAGACAAATGGTCTTGTCGTGTTCCCATCCAACGCACAGCTCTCGCTGCGATCCCACGGCATGACCGAGCAGACGATCCGGCGTCACCTGGCTATCTTGGTTCAAGCAGGCTTGATCGTCCGCAAGGACAGCCCGAACGGCAAACGCTATGTGCGCAGGAACAATACAGGCGCGATTGACGATGCATTCGGGTTCTCTCTGGCGCCGTTGCTTGCCCGTGCCGGCGAGATAGAGCAGTTGGCAGCCCAGGTGATCGCAGAGCGCCTGCACTTGCGGCGTTTGCGCGAACGGCTGACGCTTTGCCGCCGCGACGTCTCCAAACTGATCGAGGCTGCGGTGGAGGAGGGCGCAAGTGGTAACTGGGAGATGGTCACGATCCATTTCAGGGCCCTTGTAACGGCAATTCCGCGCGCACCAACGGCGATCGAAGTGGCGGCGGCGCTCGACGAAATGGAAATGTTGCGCGAAGAGATCGTCAACCAGTTGGAAATGCAGCTTAAAACCAAGAATACAAGCGGCAATCCCTTCCAAAATGATCGGCACATACAGAATTCAAATCCCGACTCTTCATCTGAATCTGAACCTTGCTTCGAACAGAAGCAGGGTGAAAATTCAGAACCCGATAAAATAACGCTGGAACCGCCGATCGTGAGACAAAGCCAGAATCGCGAACGCGGCCCAGGCAGCGCCGTGGGGCAAAAAGGTGAGGGCGGACAAACTCATTCGGCGGTGACTGGCAAGGTGAAGGCTTTCCCGCTGGCTCTGGTGCTTCAGGCCTGCCCGGAAATCATCCCCTATGGATCCGGAGGGGCAATTTCCAGCTGGCGTGACCTGATGGCGGCGGCGGTCGTTGTGCGGTCGATGCTTGGGGTGAGCCCGGATGCCTACCAGCAGGCGTGCGAGATACTCGGGCCGGAAAATGCAGCGACCGTGATTGCCTGCATTCTGGAGCGGGCAGGCCACATCAATTCCGCCGGCGGCTACCTGCGAGACCTGACCCGGCGGGCGGAAAAGGGCGAATTTGCCATCGGCCCGATGCTGATGTCGCTTGCGAGGGCGAATGGAAATTCTCTGAGACAGGCCGGCTAGAAAGGGCTGATTAACCTTTATTTTCTATTGAAAAGGGGTGTGCCCATTGCCCGTGAATTTTGAGTGAGCAGGTCCTTATGCGTCTTTCCCGAACCAATTTTTCGAACAGCTTCGATAACACGGGAGATCAGCCCGCAGACCCGGAAAACCATCAGGGAAAAACGGAGTTGCAGCGCCGGATCTATGGCGCTCCCGTCGATGTGAAAAGCGACGAAAGCCCCTATGAGGTCGATACCGACGCGATGGCTGAAATCGAAGGGCGAGGGGATGCGCCGGTCTGGCAGAGCGCGTTTGTGCTTGGTCCGAACGTCCGCTTTACCCGAACGCCGGAAAGCGTCTATTCGAAGCGGCCGGCCGGCGATGCACGCAAGGAACCGGAAGAGCCGAGCCCCGCTGCACAGACGGTTGCCAGCGTTCCGGAAACCCCCGTTGTGACTGCGGAACACTTGCCGGTTGTCGAGCCTGTGGCTGAGGAAGCGCCGGTTATATCCGGCATTCAGTTGCTTTCGCTCCGCCTGCGGCAAGAGATGGAAACATCGTTGAGCACCCCCTCTGCGGAGGAATACGCCGACGCTGCGGAAATCGATCTTGCCTGTTTTCCGGCCCAGGAGGAGACCGTGCCCGCAGACAGGCCGGAAACGATGATCAAACAGGCCAATTCCTTCCTGTACGTGTCCGACGAAGTGTTCTGGAACACCATGGATATGGAAGCGGATATCGGTGCGCTGGCGCCGGTCGTGCGCTGGCAGCCTCCCGAGGTTCATTCGCCTTCCGGTTCGGTGACGGCGCTGTATCGGGAAATCGGGATAAAGCCAGCCAATCGGTCGGTCGCAGCGCCTGTCGTCAGTCAGCCCCCACCGGTCAAGAAGGCGCCGCAGCCGATCGTGGAAGAAAGCCAGCCGGTTGTCTGCGAGGTTGCGAGCCCGGTTGAACCGGTGCGTGCCGCAAAGCCACAGACGGCTGCTGTGAGACCGATCCGCGCCGTTCGGCCGGATACGTTCGTGGCCATCCCGGAAATGACGGCGGACGCAGGCGGCGAGTATGTCTTTCCGCCGGTGACACTCCTGCAGGAGCCGCCCGTTCAGGAGGCCGCGGTTATCACCCAGGAGGCTCTGGAACAGAGCGCCGGCTTGCTGGAAAGCGTGCTTGAGGATTTTGGCGTTCGCGGCGAGATCATCGATGTCCGCCCGGGCCCCGTGGTCACGCTTTACGAATTCGAACCGGCGCCCGGCGTGAAATCGTCGCGCGTGATCGGCCTTGCCGACGATATCGCCCGTTCGATGTCGGCTTTGTCGGCCCGTGTCGCCGTCGTGCCCGGCCGCAATGTCATCGGCATTGAACTGCCGAACCCCGTGCGCGAAACGGTGTATTTCCGCGAACTGATTGAGTCGGAAAACTACGGGGAAACCCGCTTCAAGCTGGCGCTATGCCTTGGCAAGACCATCGGCGGCGAACCGGTCGTCGCCGAACTCGCCAAGATGCCGCATCTTCTGGTCGCCGGCACGACCGGTTCGGGCAAATCGGTAGCGATCAACACGATGATCCTGTCCTTGCTCTACCGGCTGAAGCCGGAGGAATGCCGCTTGATCATGGTCGATCCGAAGATGCTGGAGCTCTCTGTCTATGACGGCATTCCGCATCTCCTGACCCCGGTCGTCACTGACCCGAAGAAGGCGGTGATGGCGCTGAAGTGGGCCGTGCGGGAAATGGAAGACCGTTACCGCAAGATGTCGCGGCTCGGCGTGCGCAATATCGACGGTTACAATTCACGTGCCGCAATGGCGCGGTCAAAGGGTGAAACGATCCTGTGCAGCGTGCAGACCGGATTTGACCGCTCGACCGGCGAGGCGATCTTCGAACAGGAGGAAATGGACCTCGCGCCGATGCCTTACATCGTCGTCATCGTCGATGAAATGGCCGATCTGATGATGGTCGCAGGCAAGGAGATCGAAGGCGCGATCCAACGGCTCGCCCAGATGGCGCGCGCCGCCGGTATCCACCTGATCATGGCGACGCAGCGGCCGTCGGTCGATGTCATCACCGGCACGATCAAGGCGAATTTCCCGACCCGCATCTCGTTCCAGGTCACCTCGAAGATCGACAGCCGTACCATTCTGGGCGAGCAGGGTGCCGAGCATCTTTTGGGGCAGGGGGATATGCTCCACATGGTGGGAGGCGGCCGGATCGCCCGTGTGCACGGCCCGTTTGTCTCCGACGAGGAGGTCGAAAAGGTTGTCGCGCATCTGAAGACGCAGGGGCGTCCGGAATATCTGGGCACGGTGACGGAGGACGCCGAGGAAATCGACGAGGCTGCCGAAGAAGACAGCGCTGTCTTCGACAAGGGCGCGATGGCGGAAGAGGACGGCAACGACCTCTACGACAAGGCGGTCAAGGTCGTGCTGCGCGACAAGAAATGCTCAACGTCCTACATCCAGCGGCGCTTGCAGATCGGTTATAACCGCGCTGCGTCCCTGGTCGAGCGGATGGAGCGGGAAGGACTGGTCGGATCGGCAAATCATGTCGGCAAGCGGACGATTCTGTCGGCCGGGCGCGAAGTGGTGGAAATGCCAAGCGGCGACGAGGAATAAGCGGGATGGCGCCTTGCGCGGTTGCGGCAGGGCCGGGCGCCACCCCATGAAGTGACGGTTTCGGGGACGTCTGCCTGTAATCTATGATGCGCAGCGGTCGCTTTAAATTTGCTGCAAGGTTTTTAAGATCGGTTCCGGTTTAAGGACTTATGCACTGGCGCGGCGGAGGTTGTTTGAGCCGGTCAGACCACAAGCTTCAGCCAATCGTCCGGGGCGAACATGTAACAAACGATAAGCCAAGGTTATCGGTCGTTATTTCCTGAGAGCAACCTGTGCAGTTTTACCATTTCAGCTGGTTAAAACCGCTCTTCTCGAATACCATCGTCTCCATGGATTCGAGACCTGCCCCAACGCTTCCCGTATCAGTTCACCTGTCCGTTATCCCGGGATGGGTCAAGTCGCGCGGCGAAGTGAGCGATGTGGATGCGGCTTTCATGGCGGGTGCGGCTCTCAGTTCGCTGGATCAGCTGGTGCGATCGGAGCCTATCTGGTCCGGCTCTTGGCGGCAGCGCCTCGGTCTGAAATGTGCCGCTGCAGCGGTGCGGCTGATGGGACGCACGGAAGACGAAGCGGCGCTGCGTGATGCCGTCTTGCTGCGTGCGCCGGGGGGCGATGCAGGGCCGGCCGGAAGCGTTTTTCTGGCCTATAAGAAACTCTCGGCCCACACCACGGCGCTCGATGTAAAAACGCTGCGCGACATCACAGACCTGATTGCGCTGAAATGGAACGACACCCTGGCGGATTTTTCCCGGGTTGCAGGCGATTTTGTACAGGACGGGCGTGCAGCACCTGTTGCCGTGGCGGAACTGGTGACGACGGTCTGCCGACTTCGGCCGGACGCGGAAATCCTGGCCTGGTGGCTGGCGGACTGGGTTTTGGCAAAAAAACTCAACTGGCAAAGGCCAGTTCCGCTGCTGATGGCACAGCGTTACGATCCAGCCTTCCGGATGGCCGGGGGGAGGGGGCGCGTGCGGCCGGATGATGAAGCGTTTGCCCGGTCGGTCTGCCTGGCGATGGTTCAGGGCGCGCGTGAGGCGCTGCGTCAGTCGGTCGAGATTGGCCGGCGGGCCGAGCAGTTTATTACGGTGGTACCCAAGGTTCGGACCAAGGGCGCGGAGACGGTCATTCGGCAATTGCTGTCCGAGGATGCGCTATCGGCTTCGGCACCCGGCGGCAACCTTTCCCGTTGGGCCAGCCGGCGGTTGTTTGAGCGCCTCGAAACGCTCGGTGGCGTGCGGGAGCTGTCGGGGCGACCCACTTTCCGAATTTACGGCTTGTGATCATGTCCGGATCGAACGTTGCGAAAGCCGGGGGGCGGGGAAAGAGAGCGGCGGCTGAGGATAAACTGCTGTTTGACCGCGCACTGGACTCCCTGCCGCCGGACCTGCGCTGGCGGGAGTGGATGAACCGGGTCGAAGCAGTGATCTTCGCCTCCGCGGCGCCTGTCGATCGGGCAACGCTTGCCCGTGTCGTCGGGCAAGATTGCAATATCGACCTGATCATTGACGACATTCGCGAGGAGCTGCGCGGGCGGCCGTTTGAACTGGTGACTGTAGCGGGTGGTTGGCAGCATCGAACAAAGTCCGCCTATGCACAGGCGATCCGCGCATCCGGGGCTGCAGCCCAGCCGATGGCTGAGTTCAGCCAGCAGGAGGCGACGGTTCTGATCGCGATTGGCTACTACCAGCCGGTGACGCGCGGTGAACTGTCGGCCATGTTCGGCAAGGAAGTCAGCCGCGACACCATTGCCGGCCTGCGTGATGCCAAGCTCATAACCTCAGGCCCTCGCAGTCCGACGCCGGGCGCACCCTATACCTACGTCACGACACCCGTTTTCCTATCGGCGTTCGGTTTCGACACCCTGCGAGACCTGCCGGATATCGAACTGCTGGAAGACAGCGGCCTGCTCAACCGCAAAAGGCTGGCTGATGATGCCGACAGGATGGAAACGGGGCCTGCCGAAGACGATGAGGACGATTGAGCTCTTCCAATCGGGAGCAAAACCGGTTCACAATCGATATCCGGTCGGAATAGTGCCTGATCGAAAGCGGGGCGTGCCCGCCGGTCATGAACGGCGTAACTTTGCGAGAACCTCCTTGAAGATAGTCCTTTCCATTTGTTTGCTGCTCGGTTGCGCGGCGCCCGGTGTTGCACAGGCTGACTGGCAGGCCGTCGAAAACGTTGAGGCCTATTCCATAGCCGGCAAGACGGGAGCCGAGCTCTATGCCTCGATCGGCGAACGGGGGCCCAAGGTCGGAAACGGCGGACGCGCCATCGCCTTCACCAATTTCAAGCTGACATGGACGCGGAAATACGAACCGCAGGGCAGCGCCTGCGTTCTGGTTTTAGCGCGGCCCAAGCTGATCATAACCTATGTGCTGCCAAAGCCGGCCGAGCGCCTGCAGGCACCGATTGCAAAAAACTGGGAAACGTTCATTTCGGGCGTTCGCCGGCATGAGCTGGTACACGGCGATCTCATCAAGGACATGGTAAAAGAGATCGAAGCCGTATCGGTGGGGCTGTCGGCGCCTAACGATCCCAAGTGCCAGAAAATCCGGGCGGATCTAACCACGCGCCTGGGAGAATTGTCGCGCGCGCAGCGGCAGCAGAGCCGGGATTTCGACCGGGCCGAACTGAGCAATGGCGGCAACATTCACCAGCTTGTCCTTGCCCTGATCAATGGACAATAGAGCTGCTAAGCGGCTGGATCCATAACACTGCGGAGATGTTGTCACGGCCGCAGTCCCGGGCGCGCCGATAGATCGGGTGTATTTTTCAGACATGACAGASGCAATGTCMGGTGGAGAAAGCCATCCGGTACGCCCTTCCATGCCCGTCGTCCAAGGGATTGCGGTTTCCGGTGCTGGTTATTGCTCTTATCTTAACGGCGCTGCACATGGGCTTCATGAAAATGAATTTCATAAAAGTGACAATTTTGCGGATTTCGGTTGACGGGTTTGAAAATCTGCCTCAATCTAAGAAAATAAATTACGACAATAAACGGGGAATACCAGAAGAATGAAAGTGGGCATCATTGGGCTCGGATTCCGTCTTGGCTATCTGGGCTATGTTTTCAAGGCCATGGATGAAAGCTTCGAGATCGCGGGTTACGTCGATCCGAACCCGGCCGGCTTGCCCGGTCTTCTGGAGAAAGGCGTGTCCGCCGGAACCGCCTATGCGACGCCCGAGGAGCTGATCGCCAACGAGAAGCTCGATCTCTTGATGATCGGCTCGCCCAATCATATGCACCTTGATCATATCCGGATCGGCCTGGAATCCGGCCTGAAGGTGTTCAGCGAAAAGCCGATCGTCACGACTGTCGAAGAGAGCATTGAGCTCGCCCGGCTGATGGCGAAACATGGTCATGAGCGGCTGATGGTCGGTCTCGTCCTGCGTTACGCTCCGATGTATCGCGATCTGCGTGCAGCTCAGGCCGCCGGAACGCTTGGTCAGATCGTTTCGATCGAGGCTTCCGAACATATCGAACCGTATCACGGCGCCTTCTTCATGCGCGACTGGCGCCGTTATGAGCGCTATTCCGGCAGCTTCATGCTGGAAAAATGCTGCCACGACCTCGACCTCTACAACGGTATCGTCGGTGCGCGGCCGGAGCGGGTGGCAAGCTTCGGTGGCCGCAAGAGCTTCATTCCGGCAAATGACCCTGCCCGCGAAGGTATCAACGATCTCGAACTTTTCCATCGCAAGCCGAGCGGCTGGATGGGATCAGACAAGGTCTTCGACAGCGATGGCGACATCATCGACTATCAGGTGGCTATCGTCGAATATGCCAATGGCGTCGGCATGAACTTCCATACCAATCTCAACGTGCCCGATCAATTCCGCCGGTTCTGCATCATGGGCTCGCGCGGCATGGCCGAGGGCGATTTCATTCGCGGCTATTTCGATGTTCACGAGGTGCTGACCGGCAAGAAGGTCGTCGAGAACAAATACGTTGCGACGGAACTGTCGCAACACTACGGGGCAGACGAGCAGATGGCGACCGATATCATCGGCCATGTCCGCGATGGACGCGCACTGCCCGTATCGACGCGCGATGCGCTCGAAGCCGGTATACTGGCTCTCTCCATGGATGAAGCAAGGCGCAAGCGCAGCGTCGTCGATCTGCGGCCCATCTGGGACCGCTTCGACGAGGCGCTCCACTCCCGCGCGGCTTGAGGGGGCTGGAGATGAACGTTCAACGCAGCACTCTCATCTTCGCCTGGATGCTTCTGCTGCCAGCCGTTCTCTACGTCACGGTGATCGTTGCCTATCCGCTCCTGGATACGTTCATCCTGTCGTTCACCGATGCCTCGTTGAAGAAGACGACGAATTGGGTTGGCTGGATCAATTACGAGAAGATATTCAACTCCACCTTCGCCGAGGTCATCATCCGCACCTTCGTGTGGACCTTCTTCTCGGTGTCGATCAAGATGATCATCGGCGTTTTCGGCGCCTCGATGCTTAACTCCGCCGTTCCCGGCCGCGCATTGTTTCGCGTTCTGACCATGCCACCGTGGATCGTCCCCATGGCGATCGGCATCTTCATGTGGGGCTGGATGTACAACGGCCAGTTCGGGATGATTTCCGGCTTGTTGCAGCGTTTCGGCTTTGCAGATGGTCCGGTCGCCTTTCTCGCACAAGGCTCGACGGCATTCTGGGCAACGATCATCACCGACGTCTGGATCGGTGTGCCTCTGGTGACGCTCTACATGCTGGCGGCCATGCAGTCGATCCCGCAGGATCTCTATGAGGCTGCTTGGACAGATGGGGCGGGCCGTTTCTACCGGTTCCGCCGCATTACCTTGCCGTTGCTGATCCCTTCGCTGATTACGATGTCGATGCTGTCACTCATCGCGACCTTTAATTCCTTCGACATTATCTGGATTCTGACCCGCGGCGGACCGAGCGGGGAGACCACGACGATGATCATCGATACTTACAACACGGCGATCGGATCGAAGAAATACGGGGAAGGCGCCGCACGCGCGGTACTGATCTGCATCTTCCTGTCGATCTTCTGCCTGGCCTATTTCCGCGTCACCAGCCGTCTTTCCTCGGGAGACAACCGATGAGCACCCAGCCCGCAATGATCAACCGCTATCGCTGGTACGAACTGCTCGGCATCTATGCTGGTATCCTGGCCTTTCTCACATTTATCCTGGCGCCCTTCGTCGAAGGGTTCCTGGTTTCTCTGAAGCCGCTCAGCCAGCTCTTTTCGTCGCCCTACCGGTTCATTCCGGAAAATGGGTCCTTCGAAGCCTACCGGACGATGTGGGTGAGCGTGCCGGGCTTTGCCCGCTATATTTTCAATTCTTTCTTTATCTCGACCATCGTCACCATCGTGGTTCTCGTTCTCGTCGTTCCGGCGGCTTATGCCTTTGCCCGCTTCAAGTTCAAGGGCTCAGGCCAGCTGCTCGGAGCATTCCTTGCCGTCAACATGTTTTCCGGTGCAGTGCTGCTCATCCCGCTTTTCCGGCTGATGCGCTCCTTCGGTGTATTGAACACCTATTTCGCCATCATCGTACCGGGCGTCGCCTTTCTGATCCCGTCTGCCATCTGGCTTTTGCGCACCTACATGATGCGTATTCCAAGGGAGCTGGACGAGGCTGCTTTCGTTGATGGCGCAAGCCATTTCTACACGCTGCGCCGCGTCATCCTGCCGATTGCCATGCCGGGCATCACGGTGGTTGCGATTACCACCTTCATCGGTTCCTACGCCCAGCAGTTCATCTATGCGCTGACCTTCAATTCCAAGACGGAATATGCGCCGCTGCCGGTCGGCTTGTTTGCCTATTTCGGTCGGCAGGAGGTCATCTGGAACGAGCTTATGGCCGCGAGCTTCGTGGGCATCGCGCCGGCCATGATCGTGATCTTCTTCCTTCAACGCTATCTCGTCAGCGGGCTGACCGCCGGCGCGGTGAAACAATAAGCCTAACCACCAGAGAAAAATGGGAGCTAAAAACGTGACAACTCATTTCAAGACCGGCCATCTCGCGACCGGATTGTTTGCCCTTGCCTTGCTCGGCTCGACCGCGCTCGGCGCCATGACCGCACAGGCGGCAGACCAGGAAATCAGCTGGATCTATTGCGGCGACAAGATCGACCCGATCCATGAAAAATATATCAAGGAATGGGAAGGCAAGAACGCCGGCTGGAAGATCGCGACCGAGGTTGTCGGCTGGGAGCAGTGCCAGGACAAGGCGACGACGCTTGCCGCTGCCGGTACGCCGGTCGGCATGGCCTATGTCGGCTCGCGCACGCTGAAGGAATTCGCGCAGAACGATCTGATCATCCCGGTCCCGATGACCGACGACGAGAAGAAGAGCTACTATCCGAACATCGTCGACACCGTGACCTTCGACGGCAACCAGTGGGGCGTGCCGGTCGCCTTCTCGACCAAGGCTCTCTACTGGAACAAGGACCTGTTCAAGGCTGCCGGTCTCGACCCGGAAACACCGCCGAAGACCTGGGCCGATGAGATCGCCTTTGCCAAGCAGATCAAGGAAAAGACCGGAACAGCCGGTTATGGCCTGCCCGCCAAGACCTTCGACAACACCATGCACCAGTTCATGCATTGGGTTTACACCAACAATGGCAAGGTGATCGATGGCGACAAGATCGTCATGGATAGCCCCGAAGTTCTGGCAGCGCTGCAGGCCTACAAGGACATCACGCCCTATTCCGTCGAAGGTGCTACCGCCTACGAACAGAACGAAATTCGCGCGATCTTCCTCGACGGCAAGGTTGGTATGATCCAGGCCGGCTCGGGTGCCGCCGCCCGCCTCAAGGACACCAAGATCAACTGGGGTGTCGCAGCCCTGCCGCTCGGACCTTCCGCCAAGGGCGAAGGTACGTTGCTGATCACCGACAGCCTGGCGATCTTCAAGGGGACCGGCGTCGAAGAGAAGGCGGCTGAATTCGCCAAGTACATCACCTCGACCGACATCCAGCACGAGTACGAACTGCAGGGCGGCGCTGGCCTGACACCCCTGCGTCCTGGTCCGCTGGTCGATGAATTCGTAGCCAAGGAGCCCTACTGGAAGCCATTCATCGATGGCATCGCCTATGGTGGTCCCGAGCCGCTCTTCACCGACTACAAAGGCTTCCAGAACGTGATCATCGAAATGGTCCAGTCGGTCGTGACAGGCAAGGCCGAACCGGCCGACGCGCTGAAGAAGGCTGCTGCCGACGTCGAACAGTATAAGTAAGACCGTCGGACCGCGGACCCCTGCATAATTTCCTGGAAGTTATGCAGCATTTGAAAGTGTTGCGGCGACCTTCGCGTCTGAAAAGACGCGTGGCGCCGCAAGGGTCCGCGGTCTATACCACTCTGCTACGAACGGGCCGTTCTTTGCCGGCGGCCGGAGACAGTTTCTTGGGACAGCTTAATCTCAACACGGTTCAGAAATTCTACGGGACGTTCGAGGTGCTGAAAGGCATAAACCTCGAGGTCCGGAACGGCGAATTCGTCGTCTTCGTCGGACCGTC
This sequence comes from Pararhizobium sp. P1_E7, assembly GCF_056405855.1. Lineage (NCBI taxonomy): Bacteria > Pseudomonadati > Pseudomonadota > Alphaproteobacteria > Hyphomicrobiales > Rhizobiaceae > Pararhizobium > Pararhizobium sp. P1_E7. Next base: position 44,077 of record NZ_JBFUBH010000025.1, read on the forward strand.
CGGCTGCGGCAAGTCGACCTTGCTTCGCATGATCGCCGGTCTCGACGAGACCAGTTCGGGCGATATCATGATCGACGGCAAGCGCGTCAACGATCTGCCGCCCGTCAAGCGCGGCATTGCCATGGTGTTCCAAAGCTATGCGCTCTATCCGCATATGACTGTCTTCGAGAATATCGCCTTTCCGCTGCGCGTCGAAAAGATGCCGGAGGAGAAACTGAAGGCGAAGGTTGAGAATGCGGCCCGCATCCTCCATCTCGAACAGAGGCTCCAGCAGAAGCCGGGCCTGCTGTCCGGCGGCCAGCGGCAGCGTGTGGCCATCGGCCGGGCGATCGTGCGCGAGCCGAAGATATTCCTGTTTGACGAGCCACTTTCCAACCTCGATGCGGCGCTTCGGGCGGATATGCGTATCGAACTGGCGAAACTCCACAAGCAGCTGAAGGCGACGATGATCTACGTCACGCACGACCAGGTCGAGGCGATGACGATGGCGGACCGGATCGTCGTTCTGAATGCGGGCGAGATTTCCCAGACCGGCGCGCCACTCGAGCTTTATCACAAGCCGGCCAACATGTTCGTCGCAGGCTTCATCGGCAATCCGCGGATGAACATGCTGCCTGTCGTCTGCAAGGCTGTCGAAGACGGCGGCGTGGTCGTCGAATACAAGGGACAGTCCGTCACGATACCGGTTGGCGGACGCTCCGGCCTCGTCGGCCAACCGCTGACGCTCGGCATCCGCCCGGAACACATTCACATCGGAAAATCCGACCTCTCGATGACAGTCGTGCCTACGGTGATCGAACGGCTCGGCGCCCATACGGTTGCCTATGCGTCGCTTGACGGCGAGAGCGAGAATTTCTGCGCGATGCTGCCCGGCAGCGCGGCGATCCAGGCCGACGAGGTGGTTCCGATCGGCATTGCTGCAACCGACTGCCACCTCTTCGACGCTTCCGGCATTGCCCTTGAGCGCCGGGTGGAACTCACCGATATCGATATGGGTCTCTTGAAGATCGCAGGCGCCTGACCCGCGCTGATCCGATGTGTTTGGAATAATTCATGCCCTCCACCTCTGGTGGGGGGCATGATTTTATTCAGACTGGTTGACGGCAGCGCAACCGGCGTAACCGGCTCAGGTCACGCCGATTCATCCATGCGGTTTGTCCACCATGGGCCAGATGTCGCGCGGTGCCCGGCGATAGGGCGTGCGGGCCGGATTGTTCGGGTAGGGGGTCCCCGCCGAACAATAGAGGATTTCCGCCGCGATCGGCGCGAAGGATGCGTAGAAATGATTGGTCGATTTGATGACCAGTATCTTCCTCGAGGTCGGGTCGATGCCCATCACGGAGAACAGGCTGGGATCAAAGCTCTGCGCACGGGTCGAATTCAGGATGATGTCGATGCCGTGGAGATGGATATGGGCGGCGTCGCCGAAGGGCGCGTAACTTTCGCCGAAACGCATTTCCGCATTGCGCACCAGCTTGACGACCTTGACGATGCCGTCGATCGGATTGCCCGTGCCCGGCGCCGACTTTGCGCCGAAGCGCAGTTGAATCTCGGCACCTTCGCCGGCCGCCATGCAGATCTGCACCGCCATCGGGTCCCAGATCGTGCCGACCGCCGTATCCTTTGCACCTTGAGCCAGCAGTTCAGCCAAGAGCACCGTCGCATCGCCCGCCGTACCGCCGCCGGGGTTGTCCCAGACGTCGGCGATCACCACCGGGCCGCTCGTTGCGGCGAGAGCGAGTGAAACGGCTTGCTTTTCGTCGATTTGCGGCATGATGAAGGTGCCACGCTTGGAAAACAGCTCGAGGCCGAGTTCGCGGGCAAGGGCCGCGCCCTTTTCCGGCTTGCCATCTGTGACGACGAGCATTTTCGTACCCATTTCCGGTACGTCGCCGGCCATGAACCCGTGGATGACGGAGATCGAGAGAATATCGGAATCGTCGGCTTCCATCCGCATGATCTTATCTACGAACGAGCGCATCGGATCACGCGAGGTCGGGTAGACGTCGATCATCCGGCAATCGAATACCGACATGACAGGCTTGACGCGGCCGGCCAGGGTATCGAGCGCGACGCGCCATAGATCTTCGGCGCGATCGACGAAGTCCGTGTGCGGAAACTCCTTGAAGTAGACGAAAAAATCCGCAGCTGCGCGACGCTTGGCCGTCAGGTGGCTGTGCGGATCGAGTTCGGCGCAGACAAGGATATCAGGGCCGACAATATCGCGGACGCGGGCAAGGAAGTCGCCCTCGGTATCCTCATAACCATCGGCGACCATCGCACCATGAAGACCAAGCACCACGGCGTCCACCGGCAGCGCGTCCCGCAGCTGATCGAGGATTTCGTCGCGCAGGCCTTCATAGGTCAGGCGATTGACGAGGCCGGCCGGGTCAGCCCAGGTGGCCGTGCCCTCGATCAGATCGAAGCCCTTTTCCACGGCGAGCCGCCGGCCGACCGTGATCGGCGCCGAACAGAGCGTCGGCGTTTCCGGATGCTTGCCCGGCGCGGCGTAGAGCGATGCCTCAAACGCGCGGCGATCGACGCAGATCGGTGAGAATGTGTTGGTCTCGGTCGCCAGAACAGCGGTGAAGATGCGCAATGCCTTAGCCTCGCTCCTGCCTCTCAAGCCTCGCCCATCGGGTTGGGCAGATAACCCGTGAAACCGCAGATTTTCCAGCGCCCTTCGTGAAGGCGGCAATAATAGAGTGTCTGCCACTTCAGAATGTCTGCGCTGCCGTCCGGCTTTTTCAGGCTGCCGTCAAATTTCTTGCGAACGAGCGCCATGTCGCCTTCGATCTCGATGTCTTCGAGCGTCGTAGTGGTGAAAATGGCATTGCGGGTGTCTTCGGCGAAGGACTGCTTGGCGAAATCCTCGGCCTGGCGCAGCCACTCGTCGCGATAGGCCGCCAATGAGGGAAAGGCGAGCCGCCATTTGTCGGGGCTGGTCTGACGTTTTGCATCGATGCCGATGAAGCCTTCCTCGACGAAATCGCCAGCGACTTTGGACCAGTCGGCAGCGAGAAAGGCATCGATATCGCGCTCGACCAGCATGGTCCAGATCGCGTGCCGGCTGGGATCGGAAGAAGGGAAGGGATTGCGGAAGGGATCGCGCACGATTGCTCCGTTGATTGAAATTCTTTTCATAAATGGTGTTTTTCGCTGGTCAAATTCCGCTTTATATGGTCATTTGTCAACGGATCACGAAAATAATTTGCAAGGACGGGACAAATGTCCATTACACGTTATGGCACCGTGCAGGTGGGCGCGGGCGGCAAGCCGCTTCCATTCGCGCGTGCGGTCGAGGCGAATGGCTGGCTTCATGTGTCCGGCCAGGTTGCCATGGAAAATGGCGAAATCATCGAGGGCGGCATCATCCCCCAGACGCACAAGACGATTGCCAACCTGCTGGCTATCCTCAAGGAGGCCAATTACGGCCCGGAGCATATCGTCCGCGTCGGCGTCTGGCTCGATGATCCGCGCGACTTCTGGACCTTCAACAAGATCTATCAGGACTATTTCGGCGAGCATCCGCCGGCGCGGGCCTGCGTGCAGGCGTCGATGATGGTCGATTGCAAGGTCGAGATCGATTGCATCGCCTACAAGGATAAGACGGCCTGAGGCCGAGGCGACACGGGAGCRGGGTGGACATCAAGTGAGAATCGTGTGCCGGATCGCAGCATTGCCGCGGTTTCAGGAGGCCTTCCCAGGGCAGCCTGGCGATGTCATTGAAGGTGCTCCCTAATGGATATTTTCTCGACGCTTCAGGAAGAAAAAAGCAAGCTCTCGCAGGCCGAAAGCCGTATCGCCGAGATCCTGCTCACCGATTTCGAATTTGCCGTGAATGCCTCGATCATCGAGCTGGCCGGCAAGGCCGATGTCTCGCCGCCGACCGTCACACGCTTCTGCCGCCGGCTCGGCTGCGACAGTTTCTCCGACTTCAAGGTACAATTGGCGCGCACCGCCTATGTCGGCATGCGCTATCTGAAGCCCGAGCCGAAGAGCCGGGAGCCGGCCTCTGTGGCGCAGGATATCGTGTCCAAGGCGCAGAACGCATTGTTCATGCTGCATCGCAGTCTCGATCTTGCCGCGATCGAGCAGGCCACCGAAAAGCTGGCCGGCGCCGATATGATCTATGCGTTTGGCTCCGGCGGCAATTCCTCGATGATCGCCAGTGAATTGCAGAACAGGCTCTTCCGCCTGGGGCTGCGCATCACCGCAAGCTCCGATCACAGTATGCAGATGATGATGGCCGCCGCCGCCCGGCCGGGCGACGTCGTCATCGGATCCTCGTTCTCCGGGCGCAATGCCGAGCTGGTTCGCTCCTTCACGCTTGCCCGCGACCAGAAGGTGACGACCATCGCGCTGACGCAGAGCGGCAGTCCGGTTGCGCGTGCCGCCGATATCACCGTGCCTGTCGATCTGCAGGAAGGCACCAACATTTATCGCCCGACATCGACTCGCATCGCTTACGTGGCGCTGGTCGATATCCTCGCCAGTCTCGTCGCCTATCACATCCAGCCACAGGCGACCGTGACGCTGCGGCGTATCAAGCAGCAGCTTGTCGCCCATCGCGACGGCGACGACCGCCAGCTCCTCGGGGATTGACTCCATCATGTTCACAAAGGACCCGTCATGACTTCATCTGTTGCGATCGTAACGGGGGCCGCAGGCGACATCGGCAGGGCCATCGCCCGGCGCCTTGGTGAAGACCACGATGTCGTCCTGATGCCTGATCTGGACGGTGCGGCTGTCGAAAAAGCAGCGGCAAGCCTTGGCAATCCCGGCAAGTTCGTTGCCCTGGCCTGCGACATCACCGATCCGGCGAGCGTTGCCGCCATGGCGGCTCGAGCCGCCGGGCTGGGTACGGTGCGGACGCTCGTCAACAATGCCGGAGCCGCACGCGCTGTCAGCCTGCATGACACGACGCCGGAAATCTGGCGGATGGACAATGCCTTGAACCTGGAGGCAGCGTTCCTCTGCTTCCGCGCGGTCGAGGATGCGCTGAAGCAAAGCCAAGGTTCGCTGGTCAACATCGCTTCCGTCAACGGTACGAACGTCTTCGGTCACCCGGCCTACAGTGCCGCCAAGGCCGGCCTTCTGCATCTGACGAAGCTGATCGCGGTGGAATACGGCAAGTTCGGCATCCGTGCCAACGCGGTCTCGCCGGGTACGGTGCGCACGCAAGCTTGGGAGGCCCGCGCGGCCGCCAATCCGAATGTGTTCGAGGACGCCCGCCGTTGGTATCCGCTGCAGCGGATTGCCAGTCCGGAAGATGTGGCCAATGCCGTCGGCTTTTTGGCCAGCCCTCTTGCCTCGGCCATTACCGGCATCTGCCTGCCTGTCGACTGCGGACTGACCGCAGGGCAGGCCGAGCTTGCCCGCACATTCTCCCAGTCGGACCACTACTAGAAACACGAGGAACAGACATGCAACCGGCTTCCTACCGCCTCGAGAGCACGTGGCAACCGGACGGCGGCCCGCACGGCCGATTCACTTTCAACCTGTTCAACCTGTCGGACACAGCGCTTGCAGACTTTACCATCGTCTATACGTCGCTGACGCGGGTCATCGACAAGACTGCATGCGACAACGCCGTCTTCGTCAAGCGGGACGCCAACTACCATGAATTTGCGCCTCCGGCAGGTTTCGTGCTGGCGCCCGGCGCATCCTGGACCTTCACCGTCAGCGGTCTGCATCGCAAGGCCGTGCATTGCACCGATGGCGCCAAATCCGCCTATTTGACGCTCGCCGATGGCCGTCATGTGCCGGTCTCCGTCTCTGACCTTCTGCTCGAGGGCCGGTTCAGCGGGCCACCGCCGGTGCTTTTGCCGGAAGGCAAGCTCGACCTGCCGTTTGCGCTGCAGCCATGGCCGCGCCAGATCGATGCGGAGCCGGGCGATGGCTTTCCGGTCTGCCTCTATCCTGCGCCCGGCACGTCGATCGACGACCTGAAGGCGATCGATGCGGTTATCGGGCTGTTCCGCCGCCTGTTTGAAGCCGACCATGCGCCGCTCAGCCTGGCACCCAATAGCCAGGGCAGGGCGCTACACCTGCAGCAGGATGCGATGCTTGCGGCGGAAGCCTATGCGCTGTCCTTTTCGTCGGTGGCGGTCAAACTCAGCTATGGCGGCGCTGCTGGCCGGCAATACGGTTTGACCTCGCTGGCACAGCTCTTGAACGGTGCCCGCCGTGAGCCCGGAAAATTCCGGTTTCCGGTCTCAGGTACGATTTCGGACGAGCCGCGCTACAGCTGGCGCGGCTGTCATCTCGATGTTTCCCGGCAGTTCTATCCGGTCGCCGATCTCGCAAGACTCATCGACATCCTTGCCTGGTTCAAGCTCAATATCTTCCATTGGCACCTCACCGACGACGAGGCATGGCGGCTGGAAATCAAGGCCTATCCGCAGCTGACCACAACCGGTGTCGTCCGCAGCCCGGATGGTCCCTTGCTGCCGCAACTGGGCAACGGGGCGGAGCCGGCCGGCGGGTTCTATAGCCAGGACGACGTGCGCAGGCTCGTCGCGCATGCGCTGGCGCTCAATGTCGACATCATCCCGGAGATCGACACACCCGGCCACAACTCGGCAACGCTGGTCGCGCTCAGGGATCTTTCAGATGGTCAGGAAGCACCGGAGAGCTATCATTCCGTTCAGGGTTATCCGAACAACGCGCTCAATCCGGCCGTGCCGTTCACCTACGAATTCCTGGAGAAGGTCCTCGATGAAATCGTCGAGCTCTTCCCCTCAGCCTATATTCATATCGGCGGCGATGAAGTCCCGGATGGAGCCTGGCTTGCCTCGCCGCTCGCCCGCAAGCTGATGGAAAAGGAAGGCATTACCGGCACTTTCGAGCTGCAGTCCTATTTCCTGAAACGGGTCAAGGCGATGCTGACGAAGCGCGGCAAGAAGCTTGCGGGCTGGAACGAGGTTGCCCACGGCGGCGGTGTCGATGCGGCAGGAACGCTGCTGATGGCCTGGCAGTCGCCCGAGGTCGGGATCGAGCTTGCCCGCGAGGGTTACGAAGTGGTGATGACGCCGGGACAGGCCTATTATCTCGACATGGTGCAGGCAGAGGAATGGCAGGAGCCGGGCGCCAGCTGGGCCGGCACCGTGCCGCCTGCCCACACCTACGGCTATGAAGCCGAAGGTGATTTCCCGCAAGAGCTGAAGGACCGGCTGAAGGGCGTTCAGGCCTGCATCTGGAGCGAACACTATCTGTCGCGCGGCTATTTCAATCGCCTGGTCTTCCCGCGTCTTCCGGCCATCGCCGAGGCTGCATGGACGCCGAAAAGTGAGAAGAACTGGTTGCGCTTCGCAGCCATCGCCGGTCTCAGCCCGAAATTGTAACGATCGAAATTGTGAGGAAAACGATGCGCATCGCCGTTGGTGGTATTCATACCGAATGCAGCACCTATTCGCCGGTCCTGATGGCTGTCGAGGATTTTTTCGTGCTGCGCGATGCCGATCTGCTCGGTGCCGCGTATTTCGATTTCCTCGATGCCGCCGGGATCGAGCATGTGCCTCTGCTGCACGCCCGGGCCGTGCCGGGCGGTCCGGTATCGCGCAGAGCCTATGAGACCTTCAAGGCAGAGTTCCTTGAAAAACTGCAAGCCGCCCTGCCCATCGACGGTCTTTATCTGGCGATGCATGGCGCAATCAATGTCGAGGGCATGGACGATGCCGAGGGCGACTGGATCTCCGCTGCCCGCACTGTCGTCGGGCCGGATTGCCCGATCGCTGCGAGCTACGATCTTCATGGCAATGTCAGCCAGAGGATCATCGATCAGCTCGATATTTTCGCGGCCTATCGCACTGCACCGCACATCGACACGCGCGAAACCATGGTGCGGGCCTGGTCGATGCTGGTCGAGACGCTGCGCACGGGCAATCGTCCGGGTGTCGCCTGGGCCAAGGTGCCAGTTTTGCTGCCCGGCGAATGTACCTCGACCGAGGATGAACCGGCCAAGTCGATCTATCTCAGCCTTCCGGGCTTCGATGCCCGGCCGGGTATCCTCGATGCCAATCTGATGATCGGTTATGTCTGGGCCGACGAGCCTCGGGCAACAGCCTGCGCCGTGGTCACCGGCATCGACAGGCAGGCTGCATCGAAAGCAGCCGAGGAAATCGCCCTGCAATACTGGAACGCGCGCGAAAACTTCGGTTTTGGGCCAATGACAGGACCGCTGGACGCGATGCTCGATCTTGCTGCGACGGCTACGACATCCCCCGTCATTCTCGCCGATTCCGCCGACAATCCAACCGGCGGCGGCGTCGGTGACCGTGCCGATGTGCTGCGGGCACTGATCACCCGAGATTGGCAAGGCGCTCTGCTCGCCGGGATCACCGATCGCCCGGCCGTCGAGGCCTGTTTCGCTGCCGGGGAGGGTGCCTCGCTTGCCCTTCGGATCGGCGGCAGTCTCGATCCGGCCAGCGTTCCTGCAGACGTAACCGCGACCGTCCTGCGGCTTGACGATCCCGGTTCAGCCGCTGACCGCCAGGCCGTCATTCGCGTTGGCGGTATCGAGATCATTCTGGCTGCGCGCCGCCGTCCCTATCACAATATCGGGGACTTCCGGCGACTGGGGTTCGACCCGAAGACCGTGCGGCTGCTGGTGGTCAAATCCGGCTACCTGTCACCCGACCTGGCGCCGATCGCCAATCCCAACCTGATGGCGCTGACCGACGGCGTCGTCAATCAGGATATCGCCAATCTGGCAAGCGACCGCAGGGCAAGGCCGGTCTTTCCCTTCGACCGCGATTTCGACTATGCGCCCGCAGCGGTATTATCGGCCCGCTGGCGGAGCTGACGCCCGTCCTCAGCGCCGTGCCATCTATGACGCGCAAAGGTCGCTGTAACACTTTAAATTTGCTGCATAATTTTTCCCCGATCTAAGGAATTATGCAACAGCGCACTCGGCTTCTGAATTCCCGTCCGGATTTCCGGACGGTCTTTGACCTCCTTTCCGGTGTTCCCATCATGACATCAACGCTGTCGATCGCCTTCCGCCACCCTGTGGTCCGGTTGAGCATGATCGCGATCTTTATGTTCGGCTTCACGGGCGCTGCGACTTCGCCCTATCAGTCGGTGATCGGCATCACTGAGCTCGGCTTGAGCAATGGCTTCTATTCCATCCTGATTTTCGCGGCGGCGGCCGTCAACGTTATCGTCAGCCTGTGGGTCGGCGTGCTCGCCGATCGTATCGGCAATTACCGGATCCTGCTGATGACCGTGATGTCGTTCGGGGTTTTCGGTTACGGGCTCGTCTATGCGGTTCCGGTTCCGGCCAGCTTCGTCTTCTGTACGCTGGTCATGCTGCCGGTCTACAATTCGATGACATCGCTTCTGTTTGCCAATGTGCGCGCCATCGCCAATGCCGAGGGCGGACGCGATGCGGCGGCGATCAATTCCGGTGTGCGTGCCGCCATTTCGGTCGCCTGGGTGCTGGTGCCGGGTCTCGTGGCTCTCGTGCTGGTCGGACGCGGCAGCATGCTGCCGGCCTATCTGCTTGCCTGCCTCGGCTGCATCGTCAATCTGGCGCTGGTCTTCTTCAAACTGCCGGCCGCCAATGGTCCGCCACCGGAGAAAAGCCACCGCCATTCCTATCTTGCCTCTTTCGCCGAAGTTCTCTCGCCGCGCGTCTTCGTCCGCCTGATGGCGATCTCGCTGATCACCTCGACACTGCATGTCAACGCGGCGGTGCAGCCGCTGATCATTACCGGTGCTGCAGGCGGCACGGTCACCGATATCGGTGTGGTGGTCGGCATCGTTGCGTTTCTCGAGGTCGTGTTCATCTTCGTCTGGGCCCGCATCCAGCTTCACATGCACGCGGTAACGGCGCTCGCAATCGGCGCGGGGCTTTACGCAGTATACCTCACCCTGCTGGGTCTCGCCTCGGCACCCTGGCACGTCTATGCCC
>NZ_JBFUBH010000026.1:0-52102 GCF_056405855.1 Pararhizobium sp. P1_E7
GTGAACAGTGAACAGACGGTTCAGCGCCTCCACATCGTCGCCCTCGCGCTTGGCCGAGCCGAAACCGAACGCAGCCTTTGCCATTTCGGACGCACCCGCATTGGTCGTCATGATCAGGATGACGTTGCGGAAGTCGATCTTCTTGCCGTTATGGTCGGTCAGCGAGCCATGGTCCATGACCTGCAACAGGATGTTGAACAGGTCCGGATGCGCCTTCTCGATTTCGTCGAGCAGCAGAACCGAATGCGGATGCTGGTCGATGCTGTCGGTCAAAAGGCCGCCCTGGTCGAAGCCGACATAGCCGGGAGGTGCCCCGAGCAGCCGCGAAACGGTATGGCGTTCCATATATTCCGACATGTCGAACCGGATAAGCTCGACGCCGAGCGAGGCTGCAAGCTGCTTGGCGACTTCGGTCTTGCCGACGCCGGTCGGGCCGGAGAACACGTAGGAGCCGATCGGCTTGTTCGGTTCGCGCAGACCCGCACGTGCCAGCTTGATCGCCGACGCAAGCGCCTCGATTGCCAGGTCCTGGCCGTAGACGACCGAGCGCAGTTCCTTTTCCAGGTTGGCGAGAACGGCCTCGTCATCCTTGGAAACGGATTTCGGCGGAATGCGGGCCATCGTTGCGATCGTCGCTTCGATTTCCTTTTCGGTGATCAGCTTGCGGCGCTTGCCCACGGGCAGCAGCATCTGCGCCGCACCTGTCTCGTCGATCACGTCGATGGCCTTGTCCGGCAGCTTGCGGTCGTTGATGTAGCGGGCCGAAAGCTCGACGGCCGACTTGATCGCCTCGTTCGAGTATTTCAGCTTGTGATAGTCTTCGAAGTAAGGCTTCAGGCCCTTCATGATCTCGATGGCGTCATCGATCGTCGGTTCGCTGACATCGATTTTCTGGAACCGGCGCACCAGCGCACGGTCCTTTTCGAAGAACTGGCGATATTCCTTGTAAGTGGTCGATCCGATGCAACGGATCGCGCCCGAAGACAGCGCCGGCTTCAACAGGTTGGATGCATCCATCGCGCCGCCGGATGTCGCACCGGCACCGATCACGGTATGAATCTCATCGATGAAAAGCACGGCACCCGGATATTCTTCCAGTTCCTTGACGACCTGCTTCAGGCGCTCTTCGAAATCACCACGGTAGCGGGTACCGGCGAGCAGCGTGCCCATGTCGAGCGAGAAGATCGTCGCGTCCTGCAACGCTTCGGGAACCTTCTTCTCGACGATACGCTTGGCCAGGCCTTCGGCGATCGCGGTCTTGCCGACGCCGGGGTCGCCAACATAGAGCGGATTGTTCTTGGAACGGCGGCACAGGATCTGGATCGTACGATTGACCTCGGCATGGCGGCCGATCAGCGGGTCGATCTTGCCGACCTTGGCCTTCTCATTGAGGTTGACGCAATAGGCCGTCAGCGCATCCTGCTGCTTCTTTGGACCGCTTTCGTCCTGCTCACGCGATGCCTTCTGTTCGGATTCCGGCTCATCGGCACCGCGCGGCGGGCGCGATTCGGATGCGCCGGGGCGCTTGCCGATACCGTGCGAGATGAAGTTGACGGCGTCGTAGCGCGTCATCTCCTGCTCCTGCAGGAAGTAGGCGGCATGGCTTTCGCGCTCGGCGAAGATGGCAACAAGCACATTGGCGCCTGTCACTTCCTCGCGCCCGGACGACTGGACATGAATCACCGCGCGCTGGATGACGCGCTGGAAGCCCGCCGTCGGCTTGGAATCCTCGTCATAGCCGGTCACCAGGTTGCCGAGTTCATTGTCGACATAATCGGAGACGGTCTTGCGCAGGGCGTCGAGATTGACGTTGCACGCGCCCATGACGGCCGCCGCATCGGCATCGTCGATCAATGCCAACAGGAGGTGCTCCAGGGTCGCATATTCGTGATGGCGCTCATTGGCCAGCGTCAGAGCCTGGTGCAGAGCCTTTTCAAGGCTTGTTGAAAATGTTGGCACGTCAGTTCCTCATTTCTTTTCCATGACGCATTGCAGCGGGTGCTGATGCTCGCGGGCGAAATCCATCACCTGCGTCACTTTGGTTTCGGCAACTTCGTAGGTGAAAACACCGCATTCACCCACGCCGTGATTGTGAACGTGCAGCATGATCAGAGTTGCCGCCTCGCGGTCCTTCTGGAAAAAACGCTCCAGGATGTGGATCACGAACTCCATCGGCGTGTAGTCGTCATTCAGAAGCAGCACGCGATAAAGGCTCGGCTTCTTGGTCTTCGGCTTTGTCCGAGTGATGACGGACGTGCCACGGTTGGCATTGCCCCCATCCCCGTCGCTGTCTTTTTGCATCCGGACCGGCGTGGCGATCATTCTACTTCATTCCCTTGTCCAGCCGCAAATGCTTGGGAGGAATTCGCGGCCTGTTCGTGACACATAATCTAGTGGTTCTTTTTCAGATTTTAAGGCTGTTCGTCTGCACTGCAATCATATTTGCGCGGTGAGGCACAAGATTGATCAACTTTCTTGGGGCTGCCTGCCGCCAATCTCCCGGATAGACAACAAAAAACCGGCTGCAGAAAGCGCAACCGGTTTTTCAGTGCTGAAAATATGGGATACTGGCTGCTTAAGCGGCCGCGGCAGCCGCGGCGGCCTTCACAGCGGCCGCTGCCTTGGCAACCRGCGCTTCATAGGGCTTGTAGGCATCCTTGGCGAGATCGGCATACATTTCGCCGATCTTGGTGGCCTCGGCGACATAACCTTCGTAAGCCGACTTCAGGTAGCTGGTTTGCAGCTCGAAAGCGGCTTCGACGCTCTTGACGGTGCTGATCTTCTCGATATGGGCAACGCTGTCTTCAAAGGCCTTCTTGGAGTAGTCGGCGGCTTCGGTGGCGATTGCCTGGAAAGCCTTCGTCAGCGACGCATAGCTCTTCGACATCGCGTCCATCGTTTCCTTGCTCTTCTTATTCGCATCTTCGAAATTGAACATCAGGCTGCTCCTTTTTGGTGACGCTCGCAATAGCAACAATCTATGTGCACTGCACAATAAAGTCAATGTAGACGTGCAGTGCGATAAAATGCTTTGATTGCAACAGCTTGATGAAAGACCGGAAAATCGGCCAAATTTTGCGGAAAAAATAAACAAAAGTATGATTTTAACAAAAAACCCGGCCTGAATATCAGGGCCGGGTCAAATTCAGGCATTCAACCGAGGATCGCACTTACAGGTCGATATCGAGGATCGCCATCGAAAAGTTGTACGACAGTTCGCCGTCTTCCTCGTCCCGGAAAACAACGCCCAGAAACTCGTCGCCCAGGTAAACCTCAGCGGATTCGTCCTTCTTCGGGCGTGCCTTGATGACCATTGCCTGATTGAAGGTACGCTTGAAATAGGCTTCGAGCTTTTTGATTTCTTCGGGCTTCAAGACTCTTCTCCATGACGATTTGATTTGCGACGGTTTGATTTGCGCCGCTTCTGGCACAGAGGCTCAATCGGTGTAAACCCCCGGCCGGCAGCCAACCGGCAAATCGCTCAGATCTCGAAGGAAACCAGCAACTGATCCATGGAGCGGGACGGCTCCGAACATCCGGCTTCGCCGACGACACGGGCCGGAACCCCGGCGACGGTGGTTTTTGCGGGAACCTCCTTGAGCACGACGGAGCCCGCGGCAACGCGCGAGCAGTTGCCGATATGGATATTGCCGAGAATTTTTGCGCCAGCGCCGATCAGCACGCCATTGCCGATCTTCGGGTGACGGTCGCTCCCTTCCTTGCCGGTGCCGCCGAGGGTGACGCCGTGCAGGATGGAAACGTTGTCGCCGATAACAGCGGTTTCGCCCACCACAAGCCCTGTCGCGTGGTCAAGGAAAATTCCCTTGCCGACACGCGCTGCCGGATTGATATCGGTCTGGAAAACCGAGGAAGAACGGCTCTGAAGGTAGAGCGCGAAATCGCGCCGACCGCGGTTTATCAGCCAATGCGCCAGACGGTGCGTCTGGATGGCGTGGAACCCCTTGAAATAGAGGATTGCCTCCAGAAAACGCGTGCAGGCGGGATCGCGGTCGTAGACGGCCTGAATGTCGACGCGCAGGATGCTGCCCCATTCCGGCCAGTCTTCGAGCATTTCGGCAAAGGTCTGGCGCAGAAGATTGGCCTGAAGGTCGGGATGATCGAGCCGTTCGCAGATCCGGTAGATGACGCTGTCTTCAAGCGAACGCTGGTTGATGATCGTGGAATAGAGGAACGCCGCAAGCAGGGGATCCTGCTGGGCAGCGATCCGCGCCTCTTCCTGCAGACTATCCCAGATCGGGTCCATGATCTTCACGGTTTCGGTCGGGCGTATGTCAGTCCTGGCGACCATCGCCACTCTCCTTCGTAGTCCGTCTATCCCCCAGATATAGGCCAAATCGCGCTGGATATAAATGGCCGCTCCGAAATAGACGCTTAAAACGCTTGGTATAGGCGTTACGCTTGCCCGACCTTGGCCCAAAACTCAAGCGCGGCCTTCTTGAAGACCCTGTCGCCAACGGCAAGCATGTGATCGCGGCCGGGAATGTCCAGCGCCAAGGCATGCGGAATAAGGGCGGCCAGCTCCTGCGGTGAACCCGCGATGTCGTCCTTGGTACCCACAGCGATCAACACCGGCACATCGATGCGGCCGACATCGTCAACCGACAACAGGTCGCGCGAAGTGGAGATGCAGGCGGCGAGTGCCTTGCGGTCGCTTTTCGTCTGGTCGGCAAAGGCGCGGAACATCCGTCCCCGCTCATGGGTCACCTCGTCGAGGGAGGGCGCGTTCAGCGCATCGGCGATCGGATCCCAGTCGCCAACGCCGGTCACCATGCCGATACCCAGTCCACCGAGAACGAGAGACCGCACGCGGTTCGGATGCGCCAGCGTCAGGAACGCCGAAATGCGGGCGCCCATCGAATAACCCATCACATGCGCTTCGGCGATACCGAGATGATCAAGCAGCGCCACGGCGTCGCCAGCCATTGCCTGCGGATGATAGACTGAGGGATCATGCGGCTTGCCGCTGGCACCGTGGCCGCGATTGTCCAGCGCAATGACCCGGTATCCGGCATCGCCCAGCGTCTTCAGCCAACCCGGATAGACCCAGTTCACATTGGCGCTGGAGGCAAATCCATGGATCAGCAGGATCGGATCGCCGGACGGATCGCCCTCGTCGAAATAGGCGATCGACAGGCCGTCATGAGTGAAGGTCGAAAAGGCGGGTGGGTTCAGATCCATGGCATGCGTCCTGTTTTGAGCGAACCTATGATAGCGGCTGCGCCGGGAAAACCCCGGCACGCCAAAAAACCCACAGGCGCGGCATCTTTGCCGCTACACTTTTGACGCAAAGCTTTCTATGGTGCGGCCAAATTCGACTATTCTTCTACACGACGGAGCATCACATGGCCGCGCACGGTATTCCCCACTTTCAAAACGATGGCGGCCACGCGGTCATCGAGGTCGGCGTCAAGGAATTCATGTGCACGGGTGCCTCCGTGCCTTTCGACCATCCACACATCTATATCGACATGGGCGACGACAACGAAAAAGTCTGTTCCTACTGCTCGACGCTGTACCGCTATAACGCCAAGCTCCATGCGGACCAGACGGCACCGGACGGCTGCACGTTCAATGTGAAGGCGGCCTGAGCGGCGGCTTCGCTGATATGAAACAGGGCACGCCCGTCGCAATTGCCGGGGCCGGCATAGCCGGCCTGACTGCCGCCCTCAGTTTCGCCCGCAAGGGCATTCCCACCGAAATCTTCGAACGGACCGGCATCCTGACGGAAGCCGGCGCCGGGCTTCAACTGTCTCCCAATGCAACACGCATTCTGATACGGCTGGGCTTAGCTGAACGGCTTGAAGGGGTCTGGAGCGAACCCGAAACGATCAATCTCGTCGATGGCGGTTCGCTGCGGACGATTGCCGCCGTCCCTTCCGGTACCTTCGCGCGCAAGCGCTGGCATGCGCCCTATGGTGTCCTCCACAGGGCCGACCTGCAGACAATGCTGCTCGATGCAGTCAACGCCAATCCGTTGTGCCTTCTTCATCTTGGCCGGCAGATCGAAAGCCCGACCTCCATCGCTGAGATCATCGGCACAGAGCCGCGTTTGATCGTCGGTGCCGACGGCGTCTGGTCCAGTCTCAGACAACACGTGCAAGGCGCTGGAAAAGCGACGTTCTCAGGCAACGTTGCCTGGAGACTGACGTTGGGTGAGGCGAACGCTCCCGTTTTCTTCGACGCCGCGAAAGTCACCGCATTTCTCGGCAACGGCTGCCATCTCGTCGTCTATCCGCTGCCGCAAAAACACACATTCAACATCGTGGCGATCAGCGGCGGGGCCGATTCTGGAAAAACATGGGACCGCGCCCTGCCCTTAGATGAAGCAAAGCACAGGCTGATGGGTGCCTTTTCCGGCTGGCATCCCGGGATCACCGGCATTCTGCAAACGGCCGTGGAGCCGACGACCTGGCCACTCTACGAAATGAGTGCCGGCGCATGGCACCGGGGCGACGAGGTCGTTCTGATCGGGGATGCAGCCCATGCGATGATGCCGTTTGCCGCCCAGGGTGCCGCGATGGCGATCGAGGATGCGTTTGAGCTTGCGTCTTTCGTGGCTGGCGGACAGTCCCTCGCCGCCTTTGCCGGCCACCGCCAAAACCGGGTCGCGCGCGTCCGCTCCCGCGGCGCCTTCAATCGCTTTGCCTACCACGCCCGCGGCCCAATACGGCTCGGGCGTGATCTGGTCCTGTCTGTGCGGCGGCCGGAAAGCCTGGCCGCCGATTTTGACTGGCTCTACGGATACGAGCCGAAGGACTGATACCAAGTCTCGATGATAGAGACCTGGTATGCGGCTTCAGACGGCTTTGGCAGCAGCAAAGCCGGCTTCGATGTCCCTGCGCAGATCCGCCACGTCCTCAAGTCCGATCTGCAGCCGGATGACAGGGCCTTCGCTTGGCGCCTTGCAGATTTTGCGGTCGGAAAGACCGACGTGAACGGCAAGGCTTTCAAAGCCGCCCCAGGACCAGCCGAGCCCGAAAATCGACAGGGCGTCCAGGAAGGCATGCGCTTTCGGCTTGAACTGCTCCGGGCTTTCGGCCTTGAGGACAAACGAGAAAATGCCGCTCGATCCGGTAAAATCGCGCTTCCACAGCTCATGACCCGGAAAGCTCGGCAGCGCCGGGTGCAGGACGCGCGCAACGTCGTCGCGTTCCTCGAGCCAGCGGGCGATGTTGAGCGTGCTTTCCTGATGGCGCTCAAGACGGATACCCATCGTTCGCAGGCCCCGCAAAATCTGGTAGCTGTCATCGGGTGCGCCGCAAATCCCAAGAGCGCCATGGGCGTCCAGCAGCCGCTCCCAATGGGCCGCATTGGCGGAGACCGTCCCCATCAGAACATCGGAATGACCGGAGGGATATTTGGTGGCCGCGTGGATCGATATATCGACACCGTGGTCCAGCGGCTTGAAATAGAGCGGTGTCGCCCAGGTATTGTCCATCGTCACCACGCATCCGTGGCGATGGGCGACCGCGGAAATCGCCCGGATATCCTGCATCTCGAAGGTGTTGGAGCCCGGCGCTTCGGTATGCACAAGCCTGGTATTCGGCTTGATCAGGCCTTCGATGCCGGCGCCGATCATCGGGTCGTAATATTCGACGGCGACCCCCAGCCTCTTCAGCATCGTGTCGCAGAAATGCCGGGTCGGGAAATAGACCGAATCGACGATCAGCGCATGATCGCCGGCGGACAGGAATGCCAGCAACGGCACGCTGACGGCGGCAAGGCCCGAGGGTACGAGGATCGTGCCTGCCGAACCTTCCAGCGCATCGATCGCCTCGCACAACGCGTCGGTGGTCGGCGTTCCGCGCGTCCCATAGGTGTATTTCTGCGACTTGGTTTCCATGGCTTTTGCGTTTGGAAACAATACCGTGGATGCGTGCACGACGGGCGGATTGACGAAGCCATGAAAATCGGAGGGCGAGTTGCCGATATGGGACAACCGGGTGTTCACGCCGGCGCCGGCGAGAAAATCATTCTTTTCATTCATGGGATACGGTCCGCCTGTGAAATTACATATCCGAGCACTTTTCCGCCCGCCGGACCGAGGGGTCAAGGGACTTCCGGTGCGGCACTGACGCGCAAACGTGGAAAAACTCCGTTTCTGACGATTTTTTAAACAAAACAACGGAACAAACAGTCGAAAACTGCCTAAACATGCGGCGCAATAAACGATTCTGGCAGCGCGGCCCGGAAAATCGGCAACGTATCTTGACCCTGCGCGGTTTTGAGCATGAGATAGACGGTACTCGCGCCAGGAGGGTGGCGGGGGCCGTAGCTGCGTCCAGGCGCAGCTGTGCGGAATAAGAACAAAGACAACAGAAAAAGGTTCTAAAAATGGCAAAAAGAGTTCTGACAGCGCTCATCGGCGCTGCCGTCATGGGGATTGGCGCCCAGGCAGCATCGGCAACGACGCTCAGCGACGTTAAGGCGAAGGGCTTCCTTCAATGCGGCGTCAACACCGGACTGACCGGCTTTGCCTCCCCCGACGCTTCCGGCAACTGGAGCGGCTTCGACGTCGACTATTGCAAGGCGATTGCTGCCGCCATCTTCGGCGACCCGACCAAGGTGAAGTATACTCCGACCTCCGCCAAGGACCGCTTCCCGGCGCTGCAGTCCGGCGAAGTCGACGTTCTGGCCCGTAACACGACCTGGACGATCAACCGCGACACAGCACTCGGCTTCAACTTCCGCCCGGTCAACTATTACGACGGCCAGGGCTTCATGGTCCGCAAGTCTTTGAACGTGAAGTCGGCGCTTGAACTGTCGGGTGCTGCCGTCTGCGTTCAGACCGGCACGACGACCGAACTGAACCTTGCCGACTACTTCAAGGCCAACAACCTTCAGTACAACCCGGTCGTCTTCGAAAAGCTCGAAGAAGTGAACGCGGCCTATGACGCTGGCCGTTGCGACGTCTACACGACCGACCAGTCGGGCCTGTACTCGCTGCGCCTGACGCTGGCGGCTCCGGACGATCACATCATTCTGCCGGAAATCATTTCCAAGGAACCGCTCGGACCGGCCGTTCGTCAGGGTGATGATCAGTGGTTTGACATCGTTTCCTGGGTTCACTACGCGCTTGTCGGCGCCGAAGACTTCGGCATCACCCAGGCCAATGTCGAGGAAATGAAGAAGTCGGCCAACCCGGACATCCAGCGCTTCCTCGGCGTTGAGGCGGACACCAAGATCGGTACCGACCTCGGCCTCGAAAACGATTGGGCCGTCAAGATCATCAAGGCTGTCGGTAACTACGGCGAAGTGTTCGACCGCAATATCGGCACGGGCAGCCCCTTGAAGATCGAACGCGGCCTGAACGCTCTGTGGAGCAAGGGCGGCATCCAGTACGCACCGCCGGTGCGCTAAGACCATACGACAATCGGAAAGCGGCTCCGGCCGCTTTCTCTCCCAAAAATAAGAATCGCTCGAAACAGGGCGATCAGGGGAATGAAGAGGCTCTAAATGACGATCGACGCCACGATTCCGCCCGGCAAGCACACGACACCGCCCGGCAAGCACAAGCCGACCGGCTCAATTTTGAACGATCCCAAAGTCCGCGGCATCATCTTCCAGGCCGTGACGCTGCTTTTGCTGGCCATTTTCATCTACTGGGTCGCCGTGAACACCAGTGCAAACCTGAAGCGTGCAAACATTGCTTCCGGTTACGGCTTCCTCAACGGACGGGCCGGCTTTGACGTCGGACAATCGCTGATCGCGTATTCCAGCGATTCGACCTATGGCCGCGCGCTTTGGGTGGGTTTTTTCAACACCATCCTGGTTGCCGTTGCAGGCATTATCACGGCGACGATCATCGGTTTTGTGGTTGGTATCGGCCGGCTGTCGAAGAACTGGCTGATCGCCAAGCTGTCGATGGTTTATGTCGAGGTCTTCCGCAACATTCCGCCGTTGCTGGTCATTTTCTTCTGGTATTCGGGCGTTCTCGCCGTCCTGCCGCAGCCGCGGGAATCGGTGGCGCTGCCCTTGAATATGTATATCAACAACCGTGGCCTCGCCTTCCCCCGGCCCGTTTTCGACAGCGGCGCACAGTTCATCTTCTACGCTCTGGTCCTCGCGGTGATCGCCAGCATCGTCTTTGCGCGATATGCGCGAAAAAAGCAGATGGAGACAGGCAAGCGCCTGCCCGTGCTCTGGACCGTCCTGGGCCTGCTGATCGGCCTGCCGCTCCTGACATTCCTTGCCACCGGCTCGCCGATTTCGTTTGACGTTCCGGTCGCCGGCAAATTCAACCTGACGGGCGGATCGGTCGTCGGACCGGAATTCCTGTCGCTGTTTCTGGCGCTGTCCTTCTATACGGCGGCGTTCATCGCCGAAATCGTGCGCGCCGGTATTCGCGGCGTCAGCCATGGCCAATCGGAAGCCGCGCATGCGCTCGGTATCCGGTCGGGCCTCACTACCCGCCTGGTCGTGGTGCCGCAGGCCATGCGGATCATCATCCCGCCTTTGACCAGCCAGTATCTCAACCTGACCAAGAACTCGTCGCTTGCCATCGCCGTCGGCTACTCCGATCTCGTCGCCGTCGGTGGTACGATCCTCAACCAGACCGGTCAGGCCGTTGAAGTCGTCAGCATCTGGATCGTCGTCTATCTGACGCTCAGCCTGTCGACATCGCTGTTCATGAACTGGTTCAACGCCAAGATGGCACTGGTGGAGAGATAAGATCATGAACACACACCAGACC
This sequence comes from Pararhizobium sp. P1_E7, assembly GCF_056405855.1. Taxonomy (NCBI): domain Bacteria; kingdom Pseudomonadati; phylum Pseudomonadota; class Alphaproteobacteria; order Hyphomicrobiales; family Rhizobiaceae; genus Pararhizobium; species Pararhizobium sp. P1_E7. The sequence continues at coordinate 10,715 of NZ_JBFUBH010000026.1, forward strand.
AATTTCGTCCGCACCAGCATGCTGGCCCAATCGGCACCTCCCGTGCTTGAAAAAGGTTATATCGCCTGGTTTCGGAAAAACCTCTTCGCCACGCCGAAGGACACGGTGCTGACGATCATTGCCGTCCTGCTCCTTGCCTGGCTCCTGCCGCCGGCGATCAAATGGCTGTTCATCGACGCCTCCTGGACAGGCGGCGGGCGCGGCGTCTGCGCGACAGTCGCTCAAGGAGGCTCGCAGCCGGAAGGCTGGAGCGGCGCCTGCTGGGCGTTCGTCGGTGCAAAATTCGACCAGTTCCTCTTCGGGCGCTACCCGATTGACGAACGCTGGCGGCCGGCGCTGGTCGGCGTCCTGTTCATTGCCCTGCTCGTGCCGATGCTGATTCCGAAAATTCCGCACAAGGGCCCGAACGCGATCCTGCTCTTTGCCGTGCTGCCCCTCGTGTCGTTCTTTCTGCTGCTCGGTGGCGTGCTCGGCCTTCCCTATGTGGAAACGCCGCTCTGGGGYGGCCTGATGGTAACGCTGATCCTGTCCTTCGTCGGCATCGCCGTGTCGTTGCCTTTCGGCATCATCCTGGCACTTGGCCGACGATCGGCAATGCCGGTTATTCGGCTGATCTGCACTGCCTTCATCGAACTCGTCCGCGGCATTCCGTTGATCGCGGTTCTGTTCATGGCCAGCGTCATGCTACCGTTGTTCCTGCCTCAGGGCATGACCGTCGACAAGTTCCTGCGGGCGCTGATCGGGGTGTCGTTCTTCGCTTCCGCCTATATGGCTGAAGTGGTGCGCGGCGGCCTGCAGGCGATCCCGAAAGGACAGGCGGAAGGTGCGGATTCGCTGGGTCTCGGCTATTGGCAGAAGATGCGGCTGATCATCCTGCCGCAGGCGTTGAAACTGGTCATCCCGGGTATCGTCAACACCTTTATCGGCCTGTTCAAGGATACATCGCTGGTGTCGATCATCGGCATGTTCGACCTGCTCGGCATCGTCCGCCAGAACTTCTCGGACGCCAACTGGGCATCGCCGGTCACGCCGCTGTCGGGTCTCGTTTTCGCCGGATTCACTTTCTGGCTTTTCTGCTTCGGCATGTCGCGCTATTCAGGGTTCATGGAACGAAGGCTCGACAAGGGCCACAAACGATAACAATTGAGGGAGAATATTATGGCTGCTGAAGCCCTTGCATCAAAACTGACCGTGTCGTCCACGGATGTCGCCGTCGAAATTTCCGGCATGAACAAGTGGTATGGCGATTTCCATGTCCTGCGCGACATCAACCTGAAGGTCATGCGCGGCGAGCGCATCGTCGTCGCCGGCCCATCCGGCTCCGGCAAATCGACGATGATCCGCTGCATCAACCGGCTGGAAGAACACCAGAAGGGCAAGATCGTCGTTGACGGCATCGAGCTCACCAACGACCTGAAGAAGATCGACGAAGTGCGCCGCGAAGTCGGCATGGTGTTCCAGCACTTCAATCTCTTCCCGCACCTGACGATCCTGGAAAACTGCACGCTGGCACCGATCTGGGTGCGCAAGATGCCGAAGAAACAGGCGGAAGAAATCGCCATGCACTTCCTCAAGCGCGTCAAGATCCCCGAGCAGGCCAACAAGTATCCGGGCCAGCTCTCCGGCGGTCAGCAGCAGCGTGTGGCGATTGCCCGCTCGCTGTGCATGAACCCGCGCGTCATGCTGTTCGATGAGCCGACATCGGCGCTCGATCCGGAAATGATCAAGGAAGTGCTCGACACCATGGTGGGCCTTGCTGAAGAAGGCATGACGATGATCTGCGTCACCCACGAAATGGGCTTTGCCCGCCAGGTCGCCAACCGCGTGATCTTCATGGACCAGGGCCAGATCGTCGAACAGAACGAACCGGCGGCCTTCTTCGACAACCCGCAGCACGAGCGCACCAAGCTGTTCCTCAGCCAGATCCTGCACTGAGGCAAAACAGTCCTACCAACGAACGAAAGAGGCCCGCGGCGTTCGCCGCGGGCCTCTCTGCTTTTCAGGATCTTTGATCCGGCAATTACTCGATGGTGTATTTCAGGGTGCCCAGCGACCAGTGCACGCCGCGGTTTTCCGCGTCACCGCTCCAGACCTTCTGAAGCCTGGCGATAATCGCGCTCAGCGACTGGCGGGCATCGAGTTCGGCATTGAGACCCTGCGCCGACGGCGCGACATCCTTGAGTTCCACCGCATCGCTGACGACGATCGCGACCAGCATGTTCTCACCTTGACCGTCAGCCTCGAAATCGAAACCGTAATAGTCGTCCGGTATGGTCAGCGCCGATCCGGCCGAAAGCGGCGTGATTTTCTGCGCCATGTCGTTCGGAAAGATCTGCGTGGCGATGCCGTCACCGTTCACATCCAGAAGGATGAGATTGCCGTCATATTTGCTGGTCACCGAAATCTTGAAGGCCTGACCTTTTTTCAGCACCGGGCCTGGATCGAGCGAAACCATCACGTCGCCGCTATCCGCCTTGCCGGCGATATCGCCCATGGCCATAACGGGATCCGCAGCGACATAGGCTGGCGCGACGCCGGCCTCTACCTTCACTTCCTGGTAGGCCGGCGCGGGCTGTCCTTGAGGCTTTTCCGCAGTCGTCTGTTCTGCCCCGTATGGTTCAGAGTACGCCTCAGGCTTGGCGATGCTCGCGCCGAGGGCTTCCGGCACGCTTTCCAGCTGCGGATCGAGATTGTCGCAATCCTCCAGCGCCGAGCAATATTCCTTCGATTTTTTCGTCACATACTCGAAAAGCTCGGCATTGCTGACCAGACCATTGTTGTTCGCATCGGACTCACTGGGTGTGTAGCCGGCTATGTAAGCGGATGTGAAAACGCCGTGACGGTCCTCGACCGGCAGCCGAACGTCATCCCAGGCCACCTGATAGGCTGCTGCGGCACTCCAGGCGGTAAGTCCCCCGGCCGTCAACTGCGCCGGCTTGTCGATGACACCAAGGTCGATCCGAAGCCCCCTGGTTGCCGGCTGTGTGGCCGCCCGGGCAAACGGGCGCGGCAGATAACGCGCGCCTTTCAAACCTGACGCCGCCTGCGGCGACAATGAGCGGGAAATCGTGCCTGAATGGCAGGCATCGATTACCAGCGTCACCGCCCTGCCCTTCAATTTCGCAAGCACTGCCTCAAGGTCGTCGTCGAGGATGACGTTTGTCCAGTCGGTCTCATCAGCCTTGATATCGTAGGTCGATATGGCCTCGTCCATCCCGTCCTCCTCATCGCCGCTGACGTCCTTGACCTGCAGGCCATGGCCGGAGAAATAGAGATAGACCCGGTCGCCGGGTGCGGTTCCTGTAACAAGCCATTCGTCCATCGTCGACAACATCGCCTCTCTCGTGGCTTTTTCGTCGGTCAGAACCCGGATTGCCTCAGGCTTGAAGGACAGTGTTCCGGTCAAAAGCTGCTGAATAGCCTTCACGTCGTTCTTCGGACCGTGCAGGAACATGTCCTCCGACAGGTTTTCATATGCGCCGATGCCAATCAGCAAAGCCCGGTCTTCCGCGCTTGCCGCCCCTACGCTCAGGAAGGCGGCACATATCGATAGCGCCAGTACGGTGCGTAAAACGGCCATCACAGTTTTTCCCGGGTGTAGAGCGGCTGGATCGCCACGCTGGTGTCGGTTCCGTCGATGCGGGTGGACAACAGCTGCAATAGGGTGGCTGCATCGATACTCTTGCTCGCCAGCGCCGCGCCAATCGCATCAATGGGTTCATTGGTGGAGATGACGATCAGGTGGTCGGCACCGAAGGGTTCGACGACCTGCAGGTTGGCGAGCTTGAACTCGACACTCGCCGTGCCCTCGGACTGGACATCCAGAAGCTGCACCTGCCCGGTATTGGCAAGATTGAAAACAACCATGTTCTTGTAGCCAGACGCCGGTGCATCGAAGGAAATCTTGTCGCCACCGGCATAGATGTCTTTTTGTGGTGTCAAGGACACGACGCCCGGGTTCTGGCTTGCCATGACTTTTAGAAAGTCGAGCAGGATAAACTTGTTCACCACGGACTGGATCATGCCGGCATCGATATGTTCGCCCGCAACGTCTCCATTCGGCGTGTAGAAAATTCCGCTTGCCGCATCCCAGCGATAGGGTACGCCCTTTCCGCCGGTATTGTCCGGCACCACATCGGAAGCCTCAACGGATAGCGCAAGCTTACCATCCCAGCCGGTTTCCCGGACAGGCTTGTAGGTCTTCTTTACACCCGGATCGGCCACGACAGCGCTCCGGGTCAGCGGCAGAACCACTTCATCCTCGGAACGCGGCAGTTGCGGCGTAAAGTTCGGCACCTGCAAGGCTTCGGACTGATGCTTCACATTGGCAAAGACATAGTCTTCCAGCTCCACCCTCGAAATCTTGCCGTCGCCATTGCGATCCGCCGATCCCTCCACCGCGCGGGCAAAACTCCAGCTCAAGGCGCCGCGCGCTTCACCGCCGATGATGACCTCAGGCGACGGCTGGCTCTCCAGCGAGGCGGCGAGCACCGTGACCTTACGGAACTGCGCTTCCTTTACGGCAGCACCGGACACCGCCTCGTCCGACGGCGGCGGCAGTTTTACGGTGACGGCATGGGCAAGGCGTGTCTTGCCGGAAAACGACCGGCTCATGCCGCCGGAATGGCAGCTGTCGGAAACGAAGAGAACCTGTACGCCCTTTGCTTCAGCTTCGGAAAACCAGGCATTCAGCTCGTTATCGACGATGATTTCGTGGTCGGTTTCCGCAGCACGGCCGCGATCAAATCCCGGCAATTGCAGAAACTCGTCGAGCCCGTCGGCCTCATCCCCGGCAACAAGCTCCGGCATCTGTGCGCCGTGCCCTGCATAGGTGAAAATGATCGTATCGCCTTGCGAGGCGCTATCGACAAAGCCTGCCCAGGCCGCGCGAATATCGTCCTTGCGAGCTGTCGCATCGAAGAACGTCGCCATCTGATCAACACCAGCCCGCTGCAAGGCGCCTTCGACGTCTTTGGCATCCTTGACGGCCCCATCCAGGCTCACCTCGTAGGGATAGGCATCGACGCCGACGACCAGAGCATAGGTCTTGGCCGATGCGGCAGCGAGCGGTGCGACGGAGAGGAGAAGGGCAAGCGACAAACCACGCAGCATCATTCAGTTCTCCACATCGACTTCAACGCGCCGGTTCATCTGGTTCAGCGTTTCCTCGTCATAGGCACTGGCATCATCCGCCTTGAAGGGCTCGTCCTCGCCCTTGCCGACAGTCGTCCATTCGCCTGCATAGCCTTGAGCGACGAGATACTGCGCCAGGGCCTCGGCGCGCTCCAGAGACAGCACCCGATTGGCCTCCGCTGCGCCGACCGTGTCCGTATGGCCGATCAGGGTGATCGTCGTCGGTTTCACCGATTTCAGGCATTCCGACAGGTCCTTGGCCGAAACCAACCCCTCCGGGGTAAACTCCGCCGTGCCGAACACGTAGCGCACCGGCGTCGATTTCTTCTTCAGCGAGACGCCGCGATAGCTGATCTTGCAGGCGCCCCGCATGGCAAGCGTCACCGGCTTGGGTGCGGCAAGCCGCATCTCGGTGGCCATATGATCGAGCCGGGTAATGTATTTGTCGTCCGGCGCCATCCAGTCCGGCGTCAACACCTCGTTGGCGGCATCCTCCAGCGCCAGCTGATAGTAACGCGCCGCGGCCTCATAGTCCCGGCGGTCCCGGTTGATATCGCCGAGCGCATCGAAGACCTGCCAAGGGGCCGAATTGCTGGTGCGGATCGTCTCGAGTTCTTGCTCGAAATCCGCCAGATTGGCACCCTGCCCGACAGCACCGACGATCCGGTTGAACGATGCGAGCGCCGCCACGCGATTGATCATCGCCTTGTCATCTGTCGTACAACCCGGTTTCGGCCTGCCGGCAATCTGCTTGGCCAGCGCTTCATCACCGGCATCGGTGGCCTCAGCGATTTGCGTCAAGGCATCGCACGCCGCGAAAGCCGTACCGGCAAAGAAAAATGCCAGCAGCGCTGCTCCGGCCAAAAGCTTCAATTTCATGACGCTGCCTTCCCATGCCACGCAAAAATACGGTTCGAGAGTGCCTGCCGCCCATCGGCGGCCGGCCCTTTCCCTATTGCTTGATCTCGAACGTCACCACCTGCAGGCCACTGGCGCCGTTGTCGCCCTCGGCTTTCTTGGCCAGGTTGATCGCCAGCCCGCGCGTCGGCGGCAAATGCGATTCCGCCACCAGCTGGCGCGCCCGCTCGACCGAGAGTTTCTGATCGCCAAGCCCGCCTTCGCGGCAATAGGCAATCATCGTTTCGGCCGGTGCCGGCGTATCGAAAGTCAGGTTACCGGTGCCCGGCTGCGGGATCTGGCGTTTTTCGCCTGCCTTAAGTGTCGTATCGCCGATCATCGCATCCGGAATGACCTCGACGTTTCCGGTCTCCTCGACATAGAGGATCTGCAGCTCGCAGGCCTTGTTGGAGCTGAGTTCGAAGGACAATTGATCGCCGACCCTTGCGGTTGTCGTTGCGACATGCAGCGCCAGTTCGAGCTTGTTGTAGTCAGCGGGCTGCTCCTGACGATAGGCGGGTGTCGCCGCAACGACGGTCTCGGCCTTGACATAATCCGGCTGTGCCGTCTGACCGGCCACATCCTGGCTCTGGCTTGCCGCTGCCACATGGACCGTGGTCGTATCGAGCGGCTTCAACTGCATCAAAGGATGCAGCAGCAGCGGAAACTGCTGCTCGACTTCGGCCCGCGGGATGGTTCCGCCCGCTTCCAGCGTCGTTACCCAATCGATACCGAGCCGCAGGGTATCGACATCTTCCACTCGCTTGATAGCCGAGGAAAATTCGGCCGGGGTCATATCGAATTCCGCTGACAGAGCGTCGAAATCGAGCTCATCCTCGTACTTGTCGGCAAAATATGTGACGAGTTCGGCATTGCCAGGCGCCTGCATGCTTTGGGCGCTGCCATCCGGCGTCGGTTCGGTGACGCCCAGCTTGACCAGCGCCTCGACGAAGCGCTGCCGGTCCTTGTTGTAGGCGGCATCAAGCTCTTCCTGCGGCACATACATGTCGAGCAGGAGGGCCTGCTGATCCTTGTTGAACAGCGTCGATGTCTGGATGTGTTCGCGCAGTTGGTCGCGCTTCGACAGGATGCCGTTGGCATGGCAGTCGAAACAGGACCGGGCATTGATGATCTCTACGCCCTTGCCGATCGGCCGTTCCCGGAAGGAAACGATCGAGGTCGGTCCGACATCCAGCTGCTTGCCAGCCGCTGTCGACAGATAGTAGCCCTGCAAACCGTTCGGCAGCGAGAAAATCATTTCGCCGCCGTCATGTTCGAAGGCAGTCAGCCCGCCATCGAACGGCTCAAGCTCCTTTGGCCCTTGCGGAAAGCGCTTCAGCACCTGGCGGCCGACATCGCCGCCGAAATCATAGGATTTCCAGTAATAGCCGCCGAACGGCATTTCGTGGCGCTCAAGCATGCGGTTGTGGTCGGAAACACCGGACGAGCCATCGGCAAAGCCCGCCCGCAGCACCTGACGGCGGCGGATATTGTCGTCCACGTTGATCTGGAACCGCTGTTCGAGCTCGCGGATATGTGTCGGCAGCTTCATCAACTGGTTGTAGATCTTCGGCTTGGCCGCATTGGCCATGAACCAGTCGATGCGCATGATCGGCAGGACGGTATCGGTTTCCTTGGTCAGCGCCAGAAGCGACGCGTCGCTGCCCGGATCGACCCCGTAGAAATATTGAGAGATCAGGAAATTATAGTCGTCAGCCGACCATTGCAGATCGCGCAAATCGACCCGGACCATCAGTCCGTTGGTGCCTTCGACCTCTTGCGGCAGCACCACCTTGGGACCGTAGGAGAGCGAGTTCAAAAGCTTCTTGAAGCCGCCAGCCAGCACGTCCATGCGCTTCATGAAGGTCTTGTCGTCCTCGCAGCCCATCATGCCGTTATACTGGTTGCGGTAGGAGAAATAGCGCATGTATTGCCGGTCGAGATCGTTGACCGTGGAAATATCCTTCAGCCCGGCCTCGATGAAGTCGCGATAGGACAGCATCGGACGGGTGCGATCGGGTTTGCTTGCCGCAGTTTGCGGCAGGTCGGATTGCTTGAGCGAATTGATCCAGTCCTCCAGGCTCTTGACCTCTTCCGCAGACGGCCGTTTTCCAAGCGGCATGCGGCCGCTGGTGACCGAGGTGAACAGACGGGATTTGGCGGCATCGCCCGGAACGACGAAAGCCGCGTCGGCTGCAATCGTATTCAGATCGCCGGCCGGATAAGACCCTTGCGAGCTTTCGCCCGGGCCGTGGCAGTTGCGGCAATATTTCCCGATGAAGGCATCGGCCTGCGTCGCCAGAGCCGCATTGTCACCGGCAAGGGCGGCGGCCGGTGTGCTTTCCTTGCAGACCGCCGTTGCCGATTGCGCCACCGGCTGCGGCGGCTTGACCTCACGGTCGGACAGGAGGGCATAGATCGCCGTGCGGTCCTTCTCGGTCAGTGCCGAAAGCCCGTGGGCGATCTCGCGCATCACCGGGTCTGTCAGCGGTGCACCGGACAGTTTCTTGCCTTCGTCGATCAGGCCGACGGTAAACACCTCCGGCGAGGCGAGCCCTGCCATCCTCGCCTTGGAAATATCCGGCGCTACCGCGCCGGTCAGGCCCTTTTCGCCCGTATAGGCGTTTTCCAGGTCGAGCCCGTAGGTCGTCGTGCGCGGTGTATGGCAATCGCCGCAGCCACCGACGTTTTCGACGAGATAACGTCCACGCTCCATCTGCGTTTCTTCGCGCGACTGATATTCCGGGACGTTGAAATGGCTGCGTTTCCACAGGGTGATCGTCGTCTGGCGACTATAGGGAAAGGCGATCTCGTGTTCCTGCGATACCGCATCCGACCCAATCAGCGTGTCGATATAGGCTTTGATATCGAGCACATCCTCCGGCTTCATGCCGCCATAGGCGGTGTAGGGCATGACTGGATAGAGATTGTTGCCCTCGCGATCGATCCCTTGCATCACCGCATTGAGGAACTGTGCATTGCTCCAGCCGCCAATGCCATTGGCATGCGGCGAGATGTTCGGTGCATAGAACTTGCCGATCGCCGTATCCATCTGCAGTCCGCCGGATAGGACCTGGGTATTGCTGCCCGATCCATGGCAGGCGCCGCAGCCTGAGGCATTGAATAGATACTTGCCGTTGTCGGTGTTGGCCTTGTAGGTCGCGTAGGCGTCCTCGGTGAAAGCATCGCGCCCCGACGCGGTGGCGGGACACTGGGTCAGAGCCAGAATCGCCGCCGCTATCGCCAAAGCCTGGCGTGGCAGGCCGCGGATCATTTTCCCGGACAGTCGATCGAACATGCGCATGGCTTGTTCCCCTTGCTTTCTCAAACGACAAAATATGCGAGGCGCGTTATCGGAACTCGAACTGCTCGAACTCGACCCGTTTGGGTTTCTTGCCGAGGTCCTTCAGGCCCTTTTCGATGGCTTTTCGTAAGGGCGGCGGCCCACAGAACCAGAGGTCGGCCCCCGCCGGATCGACGGCGCTCGATGCTGCAAGCTTGGCTGCATCGAGCCGTCCGTCGGTTTTGGAATCATGCAAAGTAAAACTGAAATTCGAGAGTTTTTCTGCCTGCGCCTCGAATGTGTCGAGGCCGATCGCCTCGCTGCGGTCACGCACGCAATAGACCATATGAATGTCCTGGCCTTCGTCACCTTTCAGGCGTCCCGCCATCGCAAGGAAGGGTGTCACACCGATGCCGCCGGCCAGCCATATCTGCTTCTTGCCGCCCCTGCGATGGTTGAAGCGACCATAGCCGCCCTCCAGCTTGAGCCGGTCGCCGGCGGCAAGTCCTTCCCGCAGGGCCTTGGTATAGTCGCCCAGCGGCTTGATGGCGAAACGGACCACGCCATTTTCATCCATGCCGGCAATCGTGAAGGGATGCGGCTCGCGCAGGCCCGGCTTGCTGACCCGGAAGAACCCGAACTGGCCGGGCTTTGCGCGCAGCGGACGCCGGGTCGGGCGGGCGGATATGATCGTTGCACCCTCGTGGCGCGTCACGTCGATGACTTCATAAGTTCGCGTGCGCAGCCAGGGGAAGAGCTGGGTGTAGATGTAGCTCACAGTCCCGATCATCGCAAAAATGTTGAGATAGGTCGCCAGCATCGCGGTGCCGTCATAGGGCCGCTTGATGAACGTCTGGTGGAAGGCGACCATGATGAACAGCAGGCCGATGAAACGGTGGGTCAGCCGCCAGAAGTGGTAGGGGATCTCGATCTTGGTTTTCGGGATGATCTTGACGATACTCAGCACCAAAAGCACCACGAAGGCATAGAATGCATACTTGCCCGCCTGTGCTGCGAGCTTGTTCAGCCCGCTGGTCAGCGACAGGCCCTTGAAATCCGGCGTTATGAAATAGTGCACGAGGATCAGCACCAGAACCGTGATGCCCACCCGGCGATGCGTCTGATAAATCCGGTCAAGCCCGCCGAAAAGCCGCTCGACGAACGGCGGACGCGTCGCCATGAACAGCGCGAGCGCCATGCCGGTAAACGCCATCGAGGACGCCATCAGCGAAAACGTCGTGCCCGCATTGGTGTGGCTGACCGCAGGGACGGCCAAGAGCCCCGCAAATCCCATCAGCGACCAGACAAGAACAGCACCCGCGCTCACGCAAATATCCCTCACCGCACCGCAATCGCGGAGCCCCTGGGACAAGACTGGCAAGCCCCTCAAGCTTCGTCAACTGCTATTGTGGAAGATACGATTTTGCGGTTGGCTTTATTCGCCCGGCACCCCAACCTTTTGTGTTTGCGGGGAAATTGTACCTGGCCAAGGGATCGCAGGTTGAAGCAATCCTGGGTTACTCAGCCTGCCTCCGGCAAGCACTTCCCGTGCTTTCTGCGCCATGAAAACCGGATGAATGCATTGGGCGCGGCGCAACCGCCCTGCCCTCCCGGATTGCATCCAAACAAAAAAAGCGGCCCGAAGACCGCCCTTTTCCATCCCGGTTTTCTCGATCAATCGTCAGCCAACGAACGCACGTTCGATGACGAACTCGCCCGGCTTGTTGTTGGAGCCCTCGTTCAAACCGGCCGCCTCGAGAATTTCCTTGGTTTCCTTCAGCATCTCGGTCGAGCCGCAGATCATGCCGCGATCCACCGCCGGATCGAAAGCCGGAAGGCTGAGATCGGAGAAGAACTTGCCGTCACGCATCAGGTTGGTGATGCGACCCTTGAATGGATAATCCTCGCGGGTCACCGTCGCATAGTGACGCAGCTTGTCGCCGACCAGTTCGGCCAGAAATTCGTGATTGCGGATTTCCTCGATGAGGTCGAAGCCGTACTTCAGTTCGGCAACGTCGCGGGTCGTATGGGTGAGGATCACCTCTTCGAATTTCTCGAAGGTTTCCGGATCGCGGATCAGGCTTGCAAACGGCGCGATGCCGGTGCCGGTCGAAAACATGTAGAGGCGCTTGCCAGGCGTGAGCGCGTCAAGCACCAGCGTGCCGGTCGGCTTCTTGCGCATCAGCACCTGGTCGCCCGGCTTGATACCCTGCAGATGCGAGGTCAGCGGGCCATCCGGAACCTTGATCGAGAAGAATTCAAGCTCGTCATCCCAGGCCGGGCTGGCAATCGAATAGGCGCGATAGACCGGTTTGCCGTCGACCATCAGGCCGATCATGGCAAATTCGCCGGAGCGGAAACGGAATTCGGCCGGACGCGTCATGCGGAAACTGAACAGCCGGTCCGTGTAATGGGTGACCTTCGTCACTGTTTCAGCGAACACGCCGGCAGGTACGGTTATGGCAAATTCTTCGATCTTGGCAGGAGCATTCATCTCGGCGTCAGGTCCTGTAATGATGTGCAGTTCTTTCAGGTATCAGCGGATATTCCAAAAGGCACTGGTTTGGAAGCAAATCCGTTCCAATTATAGCGCCTTTTGCAGATTGATGCGTGCTTCAGTGTGTCGCGGCCTCAGGAAACCCGGCGCCACCTATAGGACTTCGCGTCCGTCGATGGCTTGGCTGCCGGCTGATAGTGATTATCGATGCCGGGCAGCCGTCCTTCGGACAGGCGCTTGAGAGCCGTCTCGTTGCTGACGGCAAAACTGTCAATGCCGCAACGCAGCATCAGCGGCACCTGGTCGATCAACACGTCGCCGACGGCGCGCACTTCCTTGCCGTAGCCCAGACGGGCCCGCAGCAGCGATGCGTGGCTGAAGGCCCGGCCGTCGTTGAACGCCGGAAAGGCAACAGCAATCAGCGACACCTGCTCCAGAAATGGCTGCAGACGCGTCACGTCGTCGGCCGGATTGATCAAAACGCCAAGCCCGCCATCACCGGACGATGCCTTTTCGAGGAAGGCATCGATGCCGAGAATGGCTTTCTCGTTCGAGCCGGCCTTGGTTTCCTCGGTTTCGACAACCCAGGGATCGTCGGTCACGAAGCCGGTTTCTTTCCAGATCTTTGTCATATGCTTGTCCTTGAACCTCAGGCCGCTTCCTGGGCATTGCCGCCGTAGAGCGCATCCTTGAAGGGCTGTGGCCCAACCCGGCGGTAGGCGTCGAGGAAGATCTCCGACGCATCCTTGCGCAAGGACAGGTAGGTGTTGACGATCGTCTCGATCGCATCCGTGACCTTTTCCGGCTCGAAACCGCGGCCGATGATCTCACCGATCGACGTATTCTCGTCGCCCGAACCGCCCAGCGTGATCTGGTAAAGTTCAGCACCCTTCTTTTCCACGCCCAGAAGGCCGATATGACCGACATGGTGATGGCCGCAGGCATTGATGCAGCCCGAAATCTTGATCTTCAGTTCGCCAATTTCGGCCTGCCGGTCCGGACTGCCGAAGCGCGTTGAAATTTCCTGCGACAGCGGGATCGAGCGCGCATTGGCAAGCGCGCAATAGTCCAAGCCGGGACAGGCGATGATATCCGTGATCAGGCCGGCATTGGCCGTGGCAAGCCCGCTGGCGGCCAGACCGCGATAGAGCGCTTCCAGATCGGCGAGCGCCACATGCGGCAGGATGATGTTCTGCTCGTGACTGATGCGGATTTCGTCAAACGCGTATTCTTCGGCGAGATCGGCGATCGCATCCATCTGGCTGTCGCTCGCATCGCCCGGAATACCACCGATCGGCTTCAGCGACACCGTCACCATGCCATAGTCCGGATGCTTGTGCGGCTGCACGTTCTGTTGCACCCAGCGGGCGAAATCCGGATCGGCCTTCTTCCAGCCAGCAAGATTCGCCCAGCCTTCCGGGCGCTCGACGAGCGGCGGCAGAGCGAAGTAGGTGGTGATGGCCTGGATGTCGGATTCCGGCAGCTTCAGTTCGGTGTTCTTCAGTTCGGCAAATTCCGCATCGATCTGCCGCGTCAGTTCCTCGGTACCGGTTTCGTGCACGAGGATCTTGATGCGGGCCTTGTACTTGTTGTCGCGGCGCCCGTGCAGATTGTACACGCGGATGATCGCGGTCGTGTAGGACAACAGGTCCTCTTCCGGCAGGAAGTCGCGAATTTTCTTGGCGATCATCGGGGTACGTCCCTGCCCGCCGCCGACATAGACGGCAAAGCCGATCTCGCCCTTGTCGTTTTTCTTCAGGTGCAGGCCGATGTCATGCACCTGGATTGCCGCGCGGTCGCGCTCGGCGCCGGTGACGGCGATCTTGAACTTGCGCGGCAGGAATGAGAATTCCGGATGAACGGAGGACCACTGGCGCAGGATTTCGGCATAGGGACGCGGATCGGCGACTTCGTCGGCAGCGGCCCCGGCAAAATGGTCTGCCGTAACGTTGCGAATGCAGTTGCCAGATGTCTGGATGGCGTGCATCTCCACCGAAGCGAGTTCCGACAGGATATCCGGCGTATCGGACAGTTTCGGCCAGTTGTACTGGATGTTCTGACGGGTGGTGAAATGGCCATAGCCGCGGTCATATTTGCGGGCGATATGGGCAAGCATGCGCATCTGCTTGCCGTTCAGCGTGCCATAGGGGATCGCAACGCGCAGCATATAGGCGTGAAGCTGCAGATAGACGCCGTTCATCAGCCGCAGCGGCTTGAAGGCATCCTCGGCAAGTTCGCCCGAAAGACGGCGCGTCACCTGATCACGAAACTGCGCGACACGGTCGGCAACAAAGGCATGGTCGAATTCGTCGTAACGGTACATCGGTCTTCTTTTCCTTAAGCCGCGTGCAGGGGGCCGGTCAGGCCCTTGTATCCCGGCGCATAATCGATCGTCGGGCCCTCGGCGCGAACGCGCTCGCGCAGACGCAACGGCCGCAAGACGCCTGCCACTTCTTCAATATCAATGACATTCACGTCAACCACCTTGTTGTCGGCAAAAGCGGCTTTTCCGGTCGCTTCAAGGGCAGTGACCGCTTCGGCATGGCGGGCGACAAACGCGTCCTGCAGCGATTCCACCCAGTTGCCCGACGCATCGAGCCAGACGGAGATACCGTCGGACAGGCGGTTTGCGGTCAATACCTTGTCGGCCATGTCAGTTCCTCACTTCATCCGTCAGTTTGTGCGTCGCCACCGTCTTGGCGCCGGTATTCGTGTGGGCGGTATTCTTGTGGGCGGCCAGCGGCTCGGACCGCTCGAAATTGGCGCCTGCAACCGCATCACCGATAATGACCATGACGGGGCCATCCAGTTCGTCGCGATATTGAAGGTCCGGCAGATCCTTCAGCGTCCCGTGCAGCAGCTTGCGCTCGGGGCGGCTGGCATTTTCGATCACCGCAACCGTGGTCTCCGCCGGCAGACCGGCCTTAATCAGGCGGGCGGCAACGGACGCGGCAACCGTGCGGCCCATGTAGACGGCAACGGTCGCACCGGAAATTGCAAGCCGGGCCCAATCCGGCAGGACGTCGCCGGTCAGGTCGTGGCCGGTGGTAAAGATCAGCGACGAGGCGACGCCGCGCAACGTCAATGGCAATTCGAAATCGGCGGCGGCAGCAAAGGCCGAGGTGATCCCGGGAACGATTTCGTAGGTGATGCCGGCTTCGCGCAGCGCTGCCATTTCCTCGCCGGCACGGCCGTAAACGAGAGGATCGCCGGATTTCAGCCGCACGACGCGCTTGCCCTCCTGGCCGAGACGCACCAAAAGCTGGTTGATCTCATCCTGCGATTTCGAATGGCAACCCTTGCGCTTGCCGACCGATAGGCGCTCCGCATCGCGGCGGCCCATATCGACGATCGCCTGCGGCACCAGCGCATCATAGACGATCACATCGGCTTCCATCATCACCCGCTGGGCACGCAGCGTCAAAAGGTCCTCCGCACCCGGGCCAGCCCCGACCAGCCAGACATGGCCGGGAACGCGATCGACAGAGCGCAGCAGACGGGATGCCTCACGGCGGGCTTCGGCTAGATTTCCAAGCGACACCTGATCTGCGACAGGGCCGGAGAAGAACCGGCGCCAAAAGACGCGGCGGGAAACGCCGCGCGGCAGGACGCGGTCGGCGGCGTCGCGATAAGCCTGCGCCAGCGACGCCAGCGCGCCAAGAGACGGAGAAAGCAGTTGGTCGATCTGCGCGCGGATCATCTGCGCCAGCACCGGACCGGCGCCCTCCGTGCCGATGGCAACGGCAACAGGTGCGCGGTTAACCAGCGCCGGCGTCAGGAAATCGCAGAATTCAGGCTGATCGACCGCATTGGCAGGAATCTTTTGCGCGCGCGCAGCCGCAACAATCAGGCGGTCCTGCGCCGCATCGCCGGTGGCGGCAAATACCAGCGTTGCGCCTTCGACCTGGTTCGCCTCGAAACGCTTTTGCACGAGCTCGATGGCATTGGCTAACAGAAACGCGGCAAAATCCGCTTCCGGCGCATCCGCATAGGCAACGATCCGGGCCTGTGTATTCATGAGCAGCCGAACCTTGGCGAAGGCTTCATCGCCATTGCCGAAAACCGCCACACATTTTTGCGCAACGCGGAAGAAGGCCGGAAAGACGGTCAGTCGCTCAGTCATAGCGTGGGAATCTGATCCTGTTGCAGGTACCGCAGAATATCTCTTTTATATAACCGAAATTGAAGAAACAGAAATTCCGATGCCTTTGCGGCCGGATATTCTTTTGCTCGACTTCAGCATAAATTGAGCAAATATCACCGGCCATGGCGGCGCGGCAACAGTCTGCCGGAGCGATCCATCCGGCATTGCCTATTCCGGCCGATATCCGTTAAATGCCGTCATTCCTTTGGACCGGAGCGCTGAGCTTATGAAGAATTCCGACCTCGCAGATCGCCTGCTGACCGTCATCGAAACCGACGTCCTGCCCTTGACGGAGAAGGGTGTGGCTGCCGGCAACAAGGTTTTCGGAGCGGCGATCCTGCGCAAATCGGACCTGTCTCTGGTGATCGCCGAGACCAACAACGAGACGGAAAACCCGCTCTGGCATGGCGAGGTGCATACGCTGAAGCGGTTCTACGAGCGCGCGGAAAAGCCGGACACCAAGGACCTGATATTCCTCTCCACCCATGAGCCCTGTTCGATGTGCCTCTCGGCCATCACCTGGGCGGGCTTCGACAATTTCTACTATCTCTTCAGCCACGAGGATTCGCGCGACGCTTTCTCGATCCCGCACGACCTGAAAATCCTGAAAGAGGTTTTCCGCCTCGATCCCGGCGGCT
Organism: Pararhizobium sp. P1_E7; assembly: GCF_056405855.1. NCBI lineage: Bacteria > Pseudomonadati > Pseudomonadota > Alphaproteobacteria > Hyphomicrobiales > Rhizobiaceae > Pararhizobium > Pararhizobium sp. P1_E7. Next base: position 27,307 of record NZ_JBFUBH010000026.1, read on the forward strand.
ATGCCAAGACCAACGCCTTCTGGCGGTCGGCATCGGTCGCCGATCTGGTGGCAACATCCGAAGAGGCCGCAAAACCCGCGCTGCGGGCAAAGGACCAGCGCATCCGTAAACGATATCAAGCGCTCTCCGATGCCTACCAGTCCGGCAAGAACGACAACGCCATTCCGTTGAATTGAGCCCCATGCAGCCCTCCAAGGATATCAGCCGCCTCATCGACATCATGCAAGCCCTGCGCCAGCCGGAAACGGGCTGCCCGTGGGACGTCGTCCAGACCTTCGAGACCATCAAGCCCTATACGCTGGAAGAAGCCTATGAGGTTGCCGACGCCATCGAGCGAGGCGATATGGACGATCTCTGCGACGAACTCGGCGACCTGCTGCTGCAGGTTGTTTTTCACGCGCGCATGGCTGAGGAAGCCGGCGATTTCGCCTTCGGCGATGTGGTGGAAGCGATCACGCGCAAAATGATCCGCCGGCATCCGCATGTGTTTGCCCGGTCGGATGCGGACACACCACAGGCGGTAAAACTGCAGTGGGATCAGATCAAGCAGGCGGAAAAAACCGAGCGCGTTGAACGGCGAGCAAAGCGCGGCCTGCCGGAGGATGTCAACAAGGGGCATCTGGGCTCTGTCCAGCGCAGTTTTCCGGCATTGGTCGAAGCCCTCAAACTGCAGGAACGGGCAGCCAAGGTCGGCTTCGACTGGTCCTCGCCCGAGCCGATCCTCGACAAGATCGAGGAAGAGATCGCCGAACTGCGCGAGGCCTTGGCATCGAACGACAAGGCAAAGGTAGCGGACGAACTCGGCGACCTGATCTTTGCCGTCGTCAATATCGGCCGCCATGTCGGCGCCGATCCGGAAATGGCCCTGCGCGGCACCAACACCAAGTTCCGGCGCCGTTTTGCACATATCGAGACGGAACTGCAGACAGCGGGAGAAACGCTTGAGGCGGCAACGCTGGAGAGGATGGAAGATCTCTGGCAGGCAGCCAAGGCGATCGAGCGGCAGCTGACGTAACGCTTTCCTATACATTGACGTAACGGCATTCCGTTACGTCAATGTACTCTTCAAGGCCTACTACCAGTCCTGTGCAGCCGCCTTCGGGCCGTTGCCGAGGCGCCGCTCGAGTTCTTCCGCCTCGTTCGGCGTCATGCGCAGATCGAGGCTGACGGAGCCGTCTTCCATGTCTTCCCGGCCATCGACCATCGTGTGCTCGTAAATCCAGGACAGGAGCTGCAGCTTGTTCGGCGGAAGCACGACGGTGCATTCCGTCAGGACCCCGGACAGGCGCTTGTTGATCTCGTCGAGAAGATGATCGACACCCTCGCCCGTGACGGCTGAAACGGCGACGGTGTTTTCGCTGTTTTCCGCTTTCTGGACGAGGCTTTCATGCGCGTCGGCATCCAGCAGGTCTACTTTGTTCCAGACTTCGACGATGCGCTCGGAGCGCGCCTTCTCGTCAATGCCGAGATCGGTGAGGATGCGCAGAACGTCCTGCGATTGAACCTGATTGTCCGGATCGGAAAGATCGCGCACATGCAGGATGAGGTCGGCTTCCAGCACCTCTTCCAGCGTCGCGCGGAAGGCGGCGACCAGATGGGTCGGCAGATCGGAGATGAAACCGACGGTATCCGACAGCATCACCATGCGCCCGTGCGGCAGCTTCATGCGGCGCAGCGTCGGGTCGAGCGTCGCAAACAGCATGTCTTCGGCCAGAACGCCCGCACCGGTAATACGGTTAAACAGTGTCGATTTGCCGGCATTGGTATAACCGACAAGGGCGACGATCGGGTGCGGCACCTTCTTGCGCTTGGCGCGATGCAGCTGGCGGGTGCGGCGCACCTGCTCCAGCTCCTTTTCCAACTTGACGATCTTTTCCTGCAAAAGCCGGCGGTCGGCTTCGATCTGGGTTTCACCCGGACCACCCATGAAGCCCGCGCCACCGCGCTGACGCTCCAGGTGGGTCCAGCTGCGCACCAGGCGGCCCTTCTGGTAATTCAGATGGGCGAGATCAACCTGCAGCGTGCCTTCCTTGGTGGAAGCGCGGCGGCCGAAGATTTCCAGGATCAGACCGGTCCGGTCGATGACCTTGCAGTTCCATTCCTTTTCCAGGTTGCGCTGCTGAACCGGGGTCAGCGGATGATCGATGATGACCAGCCCGGCATTGTGCTCGCTGAGCAGATGTCCGATCTCCTCGATCTTGCCGCTGCCGAGCAACGTACCCGGTTTCGGCTGGGCTATGGGCACGATCAAGCCCTGCACGACTTCGAGATCGATGGCGAGCGCGAGCCCAATCGTCTCTTCCAGCCGGCTTTCGTCGCTGCGTGTCGAGGTCGCGGTAATGATATCCGCATTCTGTCTTCCGGTCTTTTTCAGGACCGGGACGATGACGACAGCGCGCATGTCATCACGCAGCTTTTCAAGCTCCGGGATGATCGACGCCGATTTGGTATCACGTTTGGTAATGTGTCTTGTATCCCGTCAGGATGCGGATTCTTCGCTCTCGAACATCTGCATCGGCTGGCCCGGCATGATTGTCGAGATCGCGTGCTTGTATACGAGCTGGGAATGCCCGTCACGCCGCAAAAGCACACAGAAGTTGTCAAAAGAAGTGACAACGCCCGTCAGTTTCACACCATTGATAAGAAATATCGTCAGAGATATCTTCTGCTTGCGGACGGTGTTGAGAAAAAGATCCTGCAAGTTCTGAGAACGTTCCGCCATAGCGCCGCTTCTTTCTTATTTTCCGGTCCGATTTAACCGGTTGATTATACGATCTGAATAGCCCGAACGCTGAAAAAACTGGTCTTTAAAGCGCTCCCCCGGATTTGGTATCAAATCGCGGTCTTTTCCGCAATGTCGAAAAAGGCTTCACGAATTTTCTGTGACACGCTACCCGGGTGACCATTGGCGATAATTTTACCGTTAACCGCCACAACCGGAAAGCAGATGCTGGTGGCTGCCGTGATGAAAACCTCGCGCGCCGCGAGCATGTCTTCGACGGAAAAGGCCTCTTCGACGATTTCAAGCCCGATCGCGGCGGTCACATCCTTCAAGGTCGTCCGGGTAATCCCGCGCAGGATGCCGTGCTCGGCGTGACGCGTCCGCAGCCGGCCGTTCTTGTCGACTATCCAGACATTGGTCGCTGCCCCTTCCTTCACCGTGCCGTCCCGATCGATGAAGATCGCCTCCTGGGCGCCCTCCTCCTTGGCCACCTGACGGGCCAGCACGTTCGGCAGCAATCCGACGGACTTGATATCGACGCGGTCCCAACGGTTTTCCGGAACGGTGATGGCGCTGATGCCTGAGGCGTTCTTCTTCGCAATCACCGACGCATCGGTTCGCTTCGCGGTCACAACGATGGTCGATGGCGTGTCCGCTGCCGGAAAGACATGGTCGCGCCGCGCCGCGCCGCGCGTCACCTGCAGATAGAACATGCCGTTCCTTACCCGGTTGCGGCGCACGACCTCGCGAATGACGAGGATGAGCGCGGACCGCGTCATCGGCCATGCCATCCGCAGTTCGCTCAGCGAGCGGTCCAGCCGGTCGAGATGACGGGTCAGATCGACGATGAAGCCGTGGCGGATCTCGCAGACCTCATAGACGCCATCGGCAAACTGGAAGCCCCGATCCTCGATATGGACAGCAGCTTCGGTATGGCGCTGGTAGGCGCCGTTGACATAGGCAATTCTCGACATGGACGATCCGTCTTGGCAGGATGGCAGCGCGTCTTAGACGCCGAGCGATTTCAGTTTCCGGTGCAGCGCCGAGCGCTCCATGCCGACAAACTCCGCCGTGCGGGAAATATTGCCGCCGAAACGATTGATCTGAGCGATCAGGTAGTCCCGCTCGAACATTTCGCGCGCTTCGCGCAAGGGTAGCGTCATGATGTGATGATCGCCCTGCGCCGAAATCTTCGGCAGGCTGTCGCCGACCTCGCTTGGAAGCATGTCGGCCGAGATCGCCGTATCCGGACCATCGCTGCGCGCCAGAATCATCAAGCGCTCTATATTGTTGCGCAGCTGCCGGATATTGCCCGGCCAGTCGTGCGACTGCAGCACGGCAAGCGCGTCATCGCCGATCTTGCGGGTGCGAATGCCCGCCTGCTCGCTGATCTGGCGCATGAACATATCGACGAGAAACGGAATGTCCTCACGCCGTTCCGCCAGCGGCGGCACACGAACGGGAATAACCGCCAGCCGGTGGTAGAGATCTTCGCGAAAAGCGCCTTCGGCGATCTGGCTTTCGAGATTGTAGGCGGTCGAAGAGATGATGCGGACATCGACCTTGACGCGCTTGGAGCCGCCGACCCGCTCGAACTGCTGATCGACCAGCACGCGCAGGATCTTGTTCTGCGTCTCGCGCGGCATCTCGCCGACTTCGTCGAGATAGAGAATGCCGCCATGGGCCTCTTCGAGCGCGCCGGTCTTGCGCGGTTGGCCCGGTGTTCCCTCGGTTCCGAACAGCGCCATTTCCATACGATCGGGTGTGATCGCTGCGGCATTCAGCGCCACGAAAGGCCCGCCGGCCCGCGAGGACTTGCGGTGGATCATGCGGGCAACCAGTTCCTTGCCGGAACCGGACGGGCCGTGGATCATGATGCGGCTATTGGTCGGCGCAACCTTCTCGATCGTCTGGCGCAGCTGCGAGACAGCGACCGATGTTCCGATCAGCTCGACAGGATCGCCGGAGCGTTTCTTCAGCTCGGAAACTTCCTTCTTCAGCTTGGAGTTTTCCAGCGCCCGCTCGGCAATGAGAATCAGCCGGTCCGCCTTGAAAGGCTTTTCGATGAAGTCATAGGCGCCGCGGCGGATCGCCGAAACGGCGGTCTCGATATTGCCGTGCCCGGAAATCATCACCACCGGCAGATCCGGATAGCGGCTCTTGATCTCGTCAAGCAGCGCCAGACCATCCAGCCGGCTGCCCTGCATCCAGATATCCAGGAAAACCAGCCGCGGCACGCGGTCGCTGATGGCGGCAAGCGCGCTGTCGCTATCGAACGCCGTGCGGGTTTCGTGCCCCTCGTCGGACAGGATGCCGGAGACGATCTCGCGAATGTCTTCTTCGTCGTCCACAACCAGAATGTCAGCCGCCATGGGAAGTATCCTTGTCCTGTCTGTCTTCAGTGCCACTGCTTTGCCCGGCCGGCGGCAAAATAATACGGATCATAGCACCCTGGCCGCGATCGAAATCGGCGGGTGCATCATGCAGTTCCAATTGTCCGCCGTGATCCTCGATAATCTTCTTGACGATCGCGAGGCCAAGGCCCGTGCCCTTCTCGCGCATCGTCATGTAGGGCTCGAGAATACGATGGCGATTTTCGGTCGGCAGACCCCGACCATTGTCGATGATATCGACGACGAATTGGCCGCTCGTTTCGTTCAACCGCGACCGCACCATCACCTTGCGATCGCCGCGAACAGCATCCGCAGGCAAGGCCTCGATCGCTTCAACCGCGTTCTTGATGATGTTGCCGAAGGCCTGGCCCAGCATGCGGCTGTCGAAGGTGCCGTCGAGCGGCTCCTCGCCGAGATCGCGAATAAAGGTCACATGGGTATTGCCCATCTCCCGCAGGAAGATCGCGTCCTTCAGGATATTGCGCAGATCTGCCTTTTCCTTCGTCGGTTTGGGCATCCGCGCGAAACCGGAGAACTCATCGACCATGCGGCCGATATCCTCGACCTGGCGCACGATCGTATCCGTGCACTGGTCGAACACCGTCCGGTCGTCCTGGTTGATCTGCTTGCCGTAGCGGCGCTTCAGCCGCTCGGCCGACAGCTGGATCGGCGTCAGCGGGTTCTTGATTTCATGGGCGATGCGCCGGGCGACGTCCGCCCAGGCCGTCGAGCGCTGCGCGATCACGAGATCGGTAATGTCATCGACTGTGATGACATAGGAATCCTTGGCGTCATGCGATTCCTCGCGCGTCACCTGAACATTCAGCGTCCGCTCCGTGCCGCCGCGCATGATATTGATCTGCTTGCGGTAATCATTGCGGTGGCGGCTGGCGGCCTCGTTCAGTACCTGCTCGATTTCGGGCGCCACATCGGCAAGTCTTTCGCCGACAAGTTCCAGCGTGGTGCGTGACAGGAAATGTTCCGACGACGGATTGGCAATGGTGATGCGCCGATCGTCCTCGACGCCGATCACGGCTGCCGTCACGCCGGAAAGCACCGCCTCGATGAAGCGCCGCCGATCGTCCATCTCGTCCTTTGCCTCGAGAATCTGATCGCGCTGCGTGCGGATCTCGGCGATCATCTTGTTGAAGGTGCGCGACAGGCTGCCGACATCCCCATCCACCGCATGCACGGGCACGATGACATTCAGATTGCCGCCAGCGACGCTATCGGCGGCCCCGATCAGCAATCGGATCGGCCGGACGATCCGGTCGGCAACCGCGATGGCCGTCCAGATCGCAGCCAGAAGCACGATCAGTGCGAAACCGAGATAAAGCACCCCGAAGGCCACCTGCAGCGAGGTTCGTCCGGCTTCGAGATTCTTGTATTCGACGGTGTTTTCCTCCATCAGCCGCATCGAGCGCATGACCTTCGGGTCAACGCTGCGCACCGTGTAGAGATAGGCACCCTCGATATTGTCGATCGGAATGATAGCTCCAACGAGATTGGTCACACCGGGCGGAATGAGGGTCGGCTGCCCCGACACGGTACTGAGCAGCGCATCCTTCGGAATGGCCGGCAGCGGCCGCTCGGTCGGAATATTGGCCTGCAGGATCGGCGAACCGTCCCCCCGCACCAGGAAAGCCCCCAGCATACCGCGTCCACGGGCCTGCCGCGTCATCAGTTCGATGAAGCCGGTCCGATCGAGGCTGTAGAGTTGGCGATTACGCTCCAAGTCATTGGCCATGGAGACAGTCTGCCCCTGCAGATAGCTGGCATTTTCCATCACATAGGCCTGCGCCACATCGAGCGATGAACTGACAATCGACTGCGTGCGTAGCGAGAACCAGCGATCAAGACCGACATCGAGCGTGATGCTGGCGAAGATCGCCACCAGAATGGCCGGCGTGATCGCAACGATCGAGAACAGCGCAACGATGCGCACGTGCAGCCGGGCAGCCGCCCTGCCCCGGTTGCGCGCTTTCAGGAGACGCAGGATTTCGCGGCCGATCAGGAAAAGCAGTCCGATCACGAACAGCGCATTGATCGCCGCCGAACCGATGATGATATTGGTTTCCGGCTTGATCGGGGTGAGGCCAAGAAGAACCAGCAGCGATATGATCGCGCAGACCAGGGCACCGGTCGCCAGCAGCAAGCCCGGCAACGCAAATGATGCGCGCCTGTCATGCCCGTTCGTGGCAACGTCTTCTTTCGCCAGTGGCGCAATCAGCCCTTCGGCCATCAGAAATGCATCCCCTCGCCCGCCTCGCTTCCATCGGAAAGCAGCGGGCATTTTTACGCGCCTTGGTCAAGAAATGACCGCCATGACCTGATCGTTTCCCTGCATACAAACGCTAAGAGGTCAGATCCGGCGGATGACGGGCGGAACGAATCGCCGGTCACCCGTGTGCTTTCTAAGCAACATATTGTGGCGAAAATGCAACGCTTAGGGGTGCCAAGTCAAGCGCTCCGTGAGCTCCGGTAAACCGAAACTCCAAGCTCGCGGATTTTCTTGCGCAGGGTGTTCCGGTTCAGGCCAAGCAGGTCGGCGGCCTTGATTTGGTTACCGCGCGTTGCCGTCAGGGCAGCCAGAATCAGCGGATATTCCATTTCGGCGAGGACGCGGTCATAAAGGCCCGCCGGCGGCAGGCCATCGCCAAAGCCTGAAAAATACTGCCGCATGTTTTCTTCCACGGCTTGCGAAATCGACATCGACCCAGAGCGGCTCGACGTCTTCTCGATCGGGCTATCGGGAATATCGGAGCGCAGCTCTGTTTCGATAATTTCCCGGGTGATGACGTCCTGCGGATACAGCGCCGTCAGCCGGCGCACGACGTTTTCCAGCTCGCGGACATTGCCCGGCCATGGGTGTGCCTTCATCAGTTCGAGCGCTTCCTGGTCGAAACGCTTGACGTCGAGCCCCTCCTTTTCCGCCTGCTGAACGAAGTGCCGGACGAGATCGGGAATGTCCTCGGCGCGGTCGCGCAGCGGCGGCAGCCGCAACGGTACGACGTTGAGACGGTAATACAGATCCTCGCGAAACAGACCCTGATTGATCGACTGCTTCAGATCCTTGTTGGTCGCAGCAACGATGCGAACGTCGGAGCGGATCGGGGTGCGGCCGCCAACCGTGGTGTATTCGCCCTGCTGCAGCACGCGCAGCAGGCGCGTCTGCGCATCCATCGGCATGTCGCCGATTTCGTCGAGAAACAACGTGCCGCCTTCCGCCTGTTCGAACCGGCCGGTCGAGCGGTTCTGCGCGCCGGTAAAGGCACCTTTCTCATGGCCGAACAGCTCCGATTCGATCAGATCGCGCGGGATCGCCGCCATATTGATGGCAACGAAGGGGCCGTTGCGGCGCTTGCCGTAATCGTGCAGCGCCTTGGCGACCAGTTCCTTGCCGGTGCCGGACTCACCCGTGATCATCAGCGTCAGGTCGGTCTGCATCAGCCGCGCCAGTACGCGGTAGATTTCCTGCATGGCGGCCGAACGGCCGACCAGCGGCATGCCGTCCTGCGAATCGTCTTCCAGTTTGGCAGGCTTGCGCTTCGGCTCGGCCAGTGCACGGCCGATGATGGCAATCAGTTCGGTCAGATCGAAGGGTTTGGGCAGATAGTCGTAGGCGCCCTTTTCCGAGGCCTTGATCGCCGTCATGAACGTGTTCTGCGCACTCATCACCAGCACCGGCAGATCCGGCCGCGCCTTCTTGATCCGCGGCAGAAGATCGAATGCATTCTCGTCGGGCATCACCACGTCAGTGACGACGAGATCGCCATCGCCAGCCGAGATCCACCGCCACAACGTCGCTGCGTTCGAGGTGATACGGACGTCGTAACCGGCACGGCTGAGCGCCTGGTTGAGCACGGTGCGGATGGCAGCGTCGTCGTCAGCGACGAGGATGGTGGCGCCAGTCATCGGGATTGTCCTTTTATGATGGTCAGTGGTTCGCTGTCCTCGGCCGTCGATCCTTTCGACGCGGGCATCAGAACGCGAAATATCGTGCGGCTCGACTGGCTGTCACACTCGACGATGCCGCCGTGACCGCCGATGATCTTGGCGACCAGAGCAAGGCCGAGCCCGGAGCCGTTGGTCTTGGTGGTAATGAAAGGATCAAACAGATGCGGGACCAGGTCAGACGGCACACCCGGTCCGTTGTCGTGGACGCAGAATTCAAGCGGTAGCGAAATCTTTTCCCGCGTTCCGGCGACAGACAGTCGGATGCCCGGCCTGTAGGCCGTGGTCAGCATGATCTCCCCGTCCGGCTTGTCGGCAACCGCTTCCGCTGCGTTCTTGATCAGGTTGAGGAAGACCTGGATCAGCTGGTCGCGATTGGCATAGACCGGCGGCAGCGACGGGTCGTAATTCTCGGTGATCCGGATTTTCCGGGCAAAACCGGCCTTGGCAATGGCCTTCACGTGATCGAGCACCGAGTGGATATTGACCGGATGGCGATCGACCGGCCGTTCGTCCGAAAATACTTCCATACGGTCGACCAGCGATACGATACGGTCCGTCTCGTCGCAGATCAGCCGCGTCAGCGCCCGGTCTTCATCGTTGACCGACGTTTCGAGCAACTGGGCCGCACCGCGGATACCCGATAGCGGGTTCTTGATTTCGTGGGCGAGCATCGACGCAAGGCCGGTGACAGAGCGCGCGGCAGCCCGGTGGGTCAGCTGCCGGTCGATCTTGTCGGCCATCGAACGTTCCTGGAAGACGATCACGACCGAACCCGGCTCGGACAGAACCGGCGCCACATAGAGATCGACGAGCTTATCGGCGCCCAGCCGCGGCGAGCTCAGATCGACACGATATTCATTGACGGCGGCCCGGCGTTCGCGGACCTGCTCGATCAGCGTCAGAAGCGGGCTGCCGAACGGAATGAAGGCGCTGATGTCGTGACGGGCAAGATGGTTGGCACTGGCACCGAAGAATGCCTCCGCTTCCCAGTTCGCAAAGGCGACGAGGCCGTTCTCATCGACGAGGATGACAGGATTCTGGATGGCGTTCAGCACCGCCATCGGCAGCGAATCGACGGCCTTGCGCTCCTCGTCGCCCATTTTCTCGGTCATGCCGCATCCTTTTCTTCGTCGAAGCCGGTTCCAGCTGCAATGGCAGCCACCGCTCTAGCGATGGCGTCAGCGGGATCGGTCGACGTCATGATGGTCGCTTTCTCCTGCGGTGCGAGTTGCGGCGCAAACCGGCTGAGATACCAGCCGAGATGTTTGCGCGCGTGCCTGAGGCCAATGTCGATTCCGTAGAACTCCAGCATCATGCCGTAATGCTCGGCAACGATATCCGCGATCTCCGCGGCATCCGGATGTTCAACCGCTGAGGCAAGCACGCCGGCATGCCAGGGCCGGCCCTGGTTGGAGCGGCCGATCATCACCGCATCGGCGCCGGAGCGCCGGAGAATTTCGTTGGCATCTTCCCGGGTCGCCACATCGCCATTGGCAACGAGCGGCACAGAAATCACGTCGCGAACGGCGCGAATTGCATCCCAGTCGGCCTTGCCGTTGTAGAACTGCATGCGGGTGCGGCCATGAATGGTGATCATCTGGACGCCAGCCTCCTGCGCCCGCCTGGCAATCAACGGCGCGTTGATCGTGTTTTCGTCCCAGCCGAGGCGCATTTTTAACGTCACGGGAACATCAACCGCCCGAACCGTTGCCTCGATCAGCGACAGCGCATGATCAGGATCGCGCATCAGCGCCGAGCCGGAGTAGCCGCCGATCACTTTCTTGGCCGGACAGCCCATGTTGATATCGACGACATCGGCGCCGTTGTCCGCGGCGATCTTTGCCGCCTCACCCATCCAGTACGCCTCGCGTCCGGCCAGCTGCACCATATGCGGATCGATTCCGGAGCTTTTCAGCCGCGCCCAGCTTTCCGACGCGTTGCCGACCAGTTCACGGCTTGCCACCATCTCGGTCACGACCAGGCCAGCCCCGAACCGCCAGGCCAATTGCCGAAAGGGCAAGTCCGTCACACCCGACATCGGCGCAAGCACGACGCGGTTTCGGAAGGAGAGCTGGCCAACCCGAAACGGGGATGACAAATCCGGTATTTGCAAATGATTATCTTTCGGGCACATATGTATTCTGCACTATTTTTAGACATACTTGGCAGGCTTGCCAAGCGATTTCAGAGCTCAACGACAAAATTCCCTGGACAACTGGTAAAGCCCCAACCTTCGCGGTAAATCACCACGGCGATTGAGGCACCGTCCGGCGATGGCGCGATCCCGGTGCTTTGACCTTATGTCTGGCGCGTGAGAGCCACACTGGTGTCCGGCATCCGGCACAGGCGGCGATCCATTTGTGGGAACCCATATAGAAAATGCACGCAAAAGAACAGTTTTCCTGTGGTGTCGTCATTGTGGCTGCAGGCCGGGGTGAACGCGCGGGCGCCCTGCGCGATGGACCGAAGCAGTACCGCTCCATCGGCGGGCGGCCGGTTATTACCCATACGCTTGACGTTTTTGCGACATGGCCGATGGAAAAGAAGATCGTCGTCGTCATTCATCCAGACGACGAAGCCCTGTTTGCTCGGGCCAGCAGCCTCGTTGCCGGCGACGCCATCACCTTCGTCCATGGCGGAGCGACGCGCCAGCTTTCGGTACTGGCCGGCTTGAGGGCCCTGGAACAATCCGGCATCACCCATGTGATGATCCATGATGCCGTGCGGCCGTTCATCGATCATGCCCTGCTCGATCGCTGCGTCTCAACCCTGGCGCAGGGTGCTGAAGCGCTGCTGCCGGCCGTCGCGGTTGCCGACACGCTGAAGCGCGGATCGGCGGAGGGAACAGTCCTGGAGACAGTGCCAAGGGCCGGTCTCTACAGCGCCCAGACGCCCCAGTGTTTTCGCTTTGCGCCGATCCTTGAGGCTCATACCAATGCCGCCGCCTCCGGCCGCTCCGATTTCACCGACGATGCCTCGATCGCCGAATGGTCAGGCCTGCCCGTGACGCTGATCGAAGGATCGGTGGACAATGTGAAACTGACGATCAAACGGGATATCGCCATGGCCGATGAAAAACTGAACCGGAACGCGCTTCCGGATGTCCGCACCGGCAATGGTTATGACGTGCATCAGCTGATCGATGGCGACGGTGTGACGCTCTGCGGCATCTTCATGCCGCATGACCAGAAACTGCTCGGCCATTCCGACGCCGATGTCGCCCTGCACGCCTTGACCGACGCCCTGCTTGCCACCTGCGGTGCGGGCGATATCGGCGATCATTTTCCGCCGTCCGATCCGCAATGGAAGGGTGCTGCCTCGCGCATCTTTCTGGAACACGCGGCAAAGATCGTTCGAGAGCACGGCGGCACGATCATGAATGCCGATGTTTCGCTGATTGCCGAAGCGCCGAAGATCGGCCCGCACCGGCTGGCGATGCGTGAAAATCTGGCGGATATGCTCGGCATTTCGCTGGATCGCTGCTCGGTCAAGGCGACGACCAACGAAAAGATCGGCTTCATCGGCCGGCGCGAAGGCATCGCCGCGATCGCAACGGCAACGGTCGTCTACACGGGAGAGGTCAAATGAGCGGCTGGCCGCAGGATATCGAAGCCAAGGCAGGCCTGCTGATTGCCGCCTTTACGAAACGCGGCCTGATGGTCGCCACGGCCGAATCCTGCACCGGTGGGCTGATCGCGGGGGCTCTCACCGAAATCCCGGGCTCCTCGTCGGTGGTCGATCGCGGCTTCGTCACCTATTCCAACGATGCCAAGATCCAGATGCTCGGCGTCGATACCGCAACGCTTGAAGCTCACGGCGCCGTCTCACGCCAGACGGCGATTGAAATGGCACGCGGCGCGCTTACCCATTCGAAGGCGGATATTGCCATCGCCGTGACCGGGATTGCCGGACCGGGCGGCGGTTCAGAGGAGAAGCCTGTCGGGCTGGTTCATCTGGCCGCCGTATGCCGGAACGGCACTGTTCAGCACCGGGAAAAGCGCTATGGCGACATCGGGCGCGACGCCGTCAGGATGGCCACCGTGCGCACGGCGCTCGACATGCTGGAAGAGGTGTCGGAAGACTGAAACCGTTCCGCTATACCGTCGCGTAGATCGCATCGGCACGCTTCTCGAAGGCCTCGGAAAACATCCGGAATGCCCTGTCGAACATCGAGCCCATGAGAGCGCCGAGAATGCGGCTCTTGAATTCGTAGTCGATGAAGAAATTGACGGAACAGCCACCCTCGCCCATCGCCTCGAAGCTCCAGCGGTTGTCGAGATACTTGAACGGCCCGTCGATATATTTGACGTCGATGATGCGCTCTGCCTTGGCGAGCAGAACCTGCGTCGTAAACGTCTCGCGGATCGCCTTATAGCCGACGGTCATATCCGCGACGAGCAGCTCCTTGTCACCGCGCTCCCGACGCGAACGCACGGTCAACGCCTCGCAAAGCGGCAGGAATTCCGGATATTTTTCAACATCGGCAATCAGGTCGAACATCTGGCCGGGTGAATGCTTGACGGGTCTGCGGGTCTCGAATTGTGGCATGGCGTTCAGATATTCAATGATCTGCGGAAAAACAAGATGGCGAGAGCGTCACGCACCAAGCGGCAGTTGCTGTTGAGACGCGCGGCCAACTCGCCGTCCCGCTTTCCCAAACAAAAAGGCCGCGGCGTTTGCGACCGCGGCCGTTCAATAAGATTGTAGATTGCTATCCGGCCGCAGCCGACAGCTTCTTCTCGCGTGCTGCCCTGAGCCGCGCGAAATCGTCACCGGCATGGTGCGACGAACGGGTGAGCGGGCTGGAGGCGACCATCAGGAAGCCCTTGGTATAGGCAACGGTCTCGTAGGACTTGAATTCCTCCGGCGTCACGAATTTTTCGACCTTGTGATGCTTGCGGGTCGGCTGCAGGTACTGGCCGATAGTCATGAAGTCGACATCGGCGGTCCTGAGGTCGTCCATCAGCTGCAGCACTTCGTTGCGCTCCTCGCCAAGGCCGACCATGATGCCCGACTTGGTGAACATCGTCGGATCGAGCTCCTTGACCCGCTGCAGAAGGCGGATCGAGTGGAAATAACGCGCGCCGGGACGGACCGTCAGATAGTTGCCGGGCACGGTTTCCATGTTGTGGTTGAAGACATCGGGCTTGGCGGCAACGACGCGTTCCAGCGCACCGGGCTTCTTCAGAAAATCTGGCGTCAGGATTTCGATGGTCGTCAAAGGCGACGCAGCCCGAATGGCCCAGATCACCTTTTCGAAATGCTCGGCGCCACCATCGGCCAGATCGTCGCGGTCGACCGAGGTGATGACGACGTGGGACAGGCCCATCTGCTTGACGGCCTTGGCAACGTTTTCCGGTTCGGCCATGTCGAGTGCATTCGGCTTGCCGGTCGAGACGTTGCAAAAGGCGCAGGCGCGCGTACAGATCTCGCCCATGATCATGAACGTCGCGTGCTTCTTGTCCCAGCACTCGCCGATGTTCGGGCAGCCCGCCTCTTCGCAGACCGTGACGAGCTTGTGCTCCTTCACGATGGATTTGGTTTCGGCATAACCCTTGGAGGTCGGCGCGCGGACACGGATCCATTCCGGCTTGCGCAGCATCTCGGTGTCGGGCTTGTGGGCCTTTTCCGGGTGGCGGACACGCGGGGCATCGGGGTCAAGAGTGGTGCGGTCGAGGATCGTGACCATCAATGGCTTCCAATTTTGCTTCGAGCGCAACAGCGCCCGTCAGGGCCGGACAGAAAGGCCCGCCTTCAGATGGAGGCGAGCCCTATCACAATCAAGCGTTCAGTGCACGCCCATAGGCGTCGAGCACGCTTTCCTTCAGCGTTTCGGAAATCGTCGGGTGCGGGAAGATCGTGTGCATCAGGTCTTCCTCGGTCGTTTCGAGGTTCATGGCAACGACAAATCCCTGGATCAGTTCGGTGACTTCAGCGCCAACCAGATGTGCGCCGATGAGTTCGCCCGTCTTCTTGTCGAAGATGGTCTTGACCAGGCCCTGGTCCTCGCCAAGCGCAATCGCCTTGCCGTTGGCAACGAAGGGGAAGCGGCCGACGCGAATGTCGCGGCCTTCAGCCTTGGCTTTCGCTTCCGTCAGACCGACCGATGCGACCTGCGGATTGCAATAGGTGCAACCCGGGATCTTCAGCGTGTCCATCGGATGAACGTTCGGCAGGCCGGCGATCTTTTCGACGCAGATGACAGCCTCGTGCTCGGCCTTGTGGGCCAGCATCGGCGGTCCGGCAACGTCGCCGATCGCGTAGACGCCCGGCACATTGGTCTTGCCGTAACCGTCGATGACGATACAGCCGCGGTCTGTCTTCACACCCAGCGCTTCGAGGCCGAGGTTCTCGATATTGCCCTGAACGCCGACAGCCGAGATCATCCGGTCGGCGGTGATCTTCTCGACCGAACCATCCTTCTTCTCGACATGCGCCGTCACCGCGTTGGCAGCCTTCTCGACCTTCGTCACCTTGGCATCGAGAATGATCTTCATGCCCTGCTTTTCAAACTGCTTCTTGGCGAAGGCAGAGATTTCGGCGTCCTCGACCGGCATGACCTGCGGCAGCAGTTCGACCACTGTCACATCGACACCCATCGTGCGGTAGAACGAGGCGAACTCGATGCCGATGGCGCCGGAGCCCATGACCAGCAGCGACTTCGGCATTTCCTCCGGCTTCATCGCCTCGAAATAGGTCCAGATCAGCTTGCCATCCGGCTCGATGCCCGGCAGCGCGCGCGGGCGTGCGCCGGTGGCGACGATGATGTGCTTGGCGGTATAGGTGCCCTCGCCCAGCGTGTTCTTCGGGATCGGGCCCTGCGGCTGGACGATCGCCTTGGTGGTCTTGGCAACGACGATCTCGTTTGCCTTGGTGAGCTTTGCCTCACCCCAGATGACGTCGACCTTGTTCTTCTTCATGAGAAACGCAACGCCGCCGTTCATGCGCTCGGCAATGCCGCGCGAGCGCTTGACGATGGCTGCCAGGTCCGGCGATATCTTGCCTTCGAGCGTCAGGCCGTAGTTCTTGGCATGTTCGGCAAGGTGCAGGACCTCGGCGGAGCGCAGCAGCGCCTTGGTCGGAATGCAGCCCCAGTTGGAGCAGATGCCGGCCAGATGCTCGCGCTCGACCACGGCGACCTTGAGGCCCAGCTGGGCTGCGCGGATGGCCGCGATATAGCCGCCGGGGCCGGAACCGATAACGATGACGTCGTAGGAATTTGCCATTCTTGTTTCCTGCCTCTTCCTTAAGCCATGTTGCGGGCCAGCAAGACCCATTCATGCCTTTTGCTATCTTCAAAGAGCGGCACGGCTTCAAGCCTTGCCTTCTCCGCAAATCCGCTGGCCGCGTAAAGCGCCAGCGCCGTGTCATTGTGGCTTTCGGTGATCAGGCTGACCTGCCTGCCCTTGGCCCTTTCGATTTCGTGAGCAAGCAAAGCCCGCCCGATACCCTTGCCGCGATGGTGCCGGTAGACACCGAGGCTGTCGATGAACCGGCTGCCGATCACCTTGACCTGCAGGTCCAGCAGCGGCTTGATCACCGGATGGGGTGCTGCGATATCACGAACACTCTCATCCATATCGTAGCCGATCGACACACCGGCAATCTCGCCATCCCACTCGGCACACGTCGCATCTTTCCAGGCGCCGCGCTCATCGTCCATCCGCAAACGCGCCCGCCCCTGCTCCAGGGCGGTATCCTTCATTCCCCGCATCACGGCTCCGTGCCAGAGCCAGCTCGCAAAACCATGAGAGGCGATATCGACCAGGATGGCCAGATCCGCCGCGTCCCGCCGTTTCGCCGCTCGCAGATGCAGAGCCGCCCTCATTCAGAGCCCGAGCATCATCCGGACCATCGGCTCAAGGCCGCGTCCGATGGCGCGCGTATTTTCCGTATCCAGATGCACGCCATCCAGCGGCGTCGTCCTTGCCACCGACCCGGCATCGAAAAAGCCGCAACCGAGTTCATCGGCAAGATCCGCATAGAGCGAGGCCATCATCGACGACTGCTCGACAGCGCCGGCAAACATTGCCGCAAAATTTGCATTCGCCGTCTCGCTGATCGCCGGCGGTGCGACGATCAGAATTTCCGGCGCCTCGGCCTGCACATCCGGCCAGCTGTGATGCCAAGCGAGCTTCACCAGCCTCTCGATGCCTTTGACTGCGCCGAAAGCGGTTCCATGCACCACGGGCTTCATATCGTTGGCGCCGAGCAGAAGGATCACCAGATCGATCGGCGCGTGGCTTTGCAGAATGGTCGGCAGGATGCGCGCACCGTTGCGGTCGCAGTCGGCCAGATGATCGTCATAGGCGGTGGTGCGGCCGTTCAGACCTTCGGCGATCACATGAACGCCATTGCCAAGCGCCTTCTGCAGCACACTTGGCCAGCGGTCTTCCAGCGCATGCCGGCCGCCGGTCTCCGCGTCATATCCCCAGGTCAGACTGTCACCGTAGCAGAGGACTGTTTTCATCGCGTCATTCCCGTCCCAACAACCGATCGACATCCGCCAAACCGTCTACGTCCTGCGGCAGCTCCGCCTTCATGCGCTTCACGTCAGTGAGGCCATAGGGGTCCCCATCGCGGGCGTCGCGAATGCCGGCCCCGATAACGTCAAAGCCGTCACACATCCTAAGGTCCTGGGCCGTACCGATATCAGCGCCTTTGAACAGCAAGCAGAGAGCGCCCTTGCCGTCATCACCGTTGCTCGCAGTCCAGACTACCGGCACCACCTTATCGCCTAGTGCCGCCGACCAGACGACACCGGTGCCGTCGGATCGAAGATATTCGAGCTGAGGAATCCGATCGCTGTCGTTACGGAACAAAAGCGTCTTGCCCGTAATCTGCTCGACACGCTGAGTAACCTGCTCGTTCAGCTCTTCACCCTGCGCCGAAGCCGCTGATAACAAGGGAAAGACAGCAACGACAGTTGCGGCGCAAAAGCGCCGCAACATCAGTAACTTTTTCGTTGCATTTTCCACCTTGGAAGACATCGTCACGACGCTCTCTCCCGTCAGACCAGCATGCCCATCGGGCTTTCGATGTAGCGCTTGAAGGCGCCGAGCAGTTCGGCCCCGAGCGCACCATCGACGGCGCGGTGATCGGTCGACAGCGTCACGGTCATGACGTTGGCAACGACCATCTGGCCCTTCTTGACCACGACCCGCTCCTCGCCTGCACCGATCGCAAGGATCGTCGCATGCGGAGGATTGACGACGGCGGCAAAATTCTTGACGCCCATCATGCCCATGTTGGATACGGCGGTGCCGCCGCCCTGATACTCTTCCGGCTTCAGCTTGCGGCTCTTGGCGCGGGCGCCGAGATCCTTCATCTCGTTGGAGATGGCCGACAGGCTTTTGAGTTCAGCACTGCGAATGATCGGGGTGATCAGGCCGCCCGGGATCGACACGGCAACGCCGACATCGGCGTGCTTGTGCTTGACCATATTGGCGTCGGTCCAGGAGACGTTGGCGTCCGGAACGTCGCGCAGGGCGAGCGCAAGCGCCTTGATGACCATGTCGTTGACCGAGAGCTTGTAGGCGGGCTTGCCGTCCCTTTCCGGGCTTGCAGCATTGAGCTGGGCACGAAGGGCAAGCAGCGCATCCAGTTCGCAATCGACGGAAACGTAGAAATGCGGAATGGTCTGCTTGGATTCCTGCAGGCGCTTGGCAATCGTCTTGCGCATGCCGTCATGCGGCACGAGCTCGTAGGAGCCGTCGGCAAAGTTTTTCAGAACGGCTTCGTCTGAGGCGCCCTTGGCCAGCGGCGCCGGAGCAGCAGCGGTTGCAGGAGCAGCAGCTGCAGGTGCCGCCTTTGCGCCGCCGCCGGCAACTGCGGTTTCGACATCCTTCTTGATCACGCGGCCATGCGGGCCGGTGCCGGAAACAGCCGAGATATCGATCCCTGCATCCCTGGCCAAGCGGCGGGCGAGCGGCGAGGAGAAGGTCCGCGTGCCGGACGATGCCGGAACGGATGCCTGCGCGGCAGCTGGAGCCGGAGCAGCGGCGGCAGGTGCCGCCTCCGCCTTTGCCGGTGCGGTTTCGGCCTTGGCTGCCTCAGCCTTCGCAGCTGGTGCCGCGCCACCGCCGGAAGCGGCAGCAGCCACGTCTTCACCGTCGGCGGCCAGGATGGCGATCAGGGCATTGACCTTGACGCCTTCGGTGCCAGCGGGAACGACGAGCTTGGCAACGGTACCTTCATCGACGGCTTCGACTTCCATGGTCGCCTTGTCGGTCTCGATCTCGGCGATCACGTCGCCGGACGAAACCTTGTCGCCTTCCTTGACCAGCCACTTGGCAAGGTTGCCCTCTTCCATGGTCGGCGAAAGGGCTGGCATGGTGATGTTGATAGGCATCTCTTCACCCTCCCTTATTTGTAGCAGACGGTCTTCACCGCCTGGACGACTTCGCCGACATTCGGCAGGGCCAGCTTTTCAAGGTTGGCGGCGTAAGGCATCGGAACATCCTTGCCGGCAATCGTCAGGATCGGCGCATCGAGATAATCGAAGGCCTGCTGCATGACGCGGGTGGCAATTTCGGTGCCGACGGAGGACTGCGGGAAGCCTTCCTCGACGGTGACCAGACGGCCCGTCTTCTTCACCGATTCGATCACGGCCGGCAGGTCCATCGGACGGATGGTACGCAGATCGATGATCTCGACGTCGATGCCTTCCTTCTCCAGTTCAGCTGCGGCCTTGACCGCGTAGGTCATGCCGATGCCGAAGGAAACGATCGTCGCGTCCTTGCCCACCCGGTGGGTACGCGCCTTGCCGATCGGCAGGACGAAATCGTCCATCTTCGGCACATCGAAGGAGTGACCGTAGAGGATTTCGTTTTCAAGGAAGATGACCGGGTTCGGATCGCGGATCGCGGCCTTCAGCAGGCCCTTCGCGTCGGCCGCCGTATAGGGCATGACGACCTTCAGGCCCGGAACATGACTGTACCAGGCGGCATAGCACTGCGAGTGCTGCGCGCCGACGCGGGCGGCTGCACCTGACGGACCACGAAACACCATCGGAGCGCCCATCTGTCCGCCGGACATGTAGAGGGTCTTTGCCGCCGAGTTGATGATATGGTCGATCGCCTGCATGGCGAAGTTGAAGGTCATGAATTCGACGATCGGACGCAGGCCCGTCATCGCGGCGCCGACGCCGATACCGGCAAAGCCATGCTCGGTGATCGGTGTATCGACAACGCGGCGGGGGCCGAATTCCTGCAGCAGGCCTTGTGTGATCTTGTAGGCGCCCTGGTATTCGGCGACTTCCTCACCCATGACGAAGACGTCTTCGCTGCGGCGCATTTCTTCCGCCATCGCGTCGCGAAGGGCTTCGCGCACGGTGGTGGAGACCATTTCCGTGCCGGCCGGAATATCCGGATCAGACGGAATGTCGGCCTTCGGCTGAGCCGGAACAGGCGCCGGCGCTTCCGACTTTGCCGGAGCCTCGACTTTGGCGGGCTCGGCAGCGGGTGCTGCAGCCTTCGGAGCGGCAACGTCGCCGGCGCTCTCGCCGTCCTGAAGCAGGACTGCGATCGCGGTGTTGACCTTGACGCCTTCGGTGCCGGCGGCAATCAGGATTTTGCCGATGACGCCTTCGTCGACGGCTTCCACTTCCATGGTCGCCTTGTCGGTTTCGATTTCGGCGATCACGTCGCCGGAGGCGACCTTGTCACCCTCGTTTTTCACCCACTTGCTGAGCGTGCCTTCTTCCATCGTCGGGGACAGAGCGGGCATCAGAATTTCGATAGGCATGATGTTTTCCTCGTCCCGGTCTTAAAGCAGAATATCGGTGTAGAGCTCGGATACATCCGGCTCCGGATCGGCCTGGGCGAAATCGGCACTGTCGGCGACAATGTCGCGAACATCCTTGTCGATCGCCTTCAGCTCGTCTTCGCTCGCCCAGCCGTTTTCAAGCAGGCGCACCCTTACTTTTTCGATCGGGTCGTTCTCGGAGCGCATCTTCTGCACCTCGTCCTTCGAACGGTACTTGGCCGGGTCGGACATCGAGTGGCCGCGATAGCGGTAGGTCTGCATCTCGAGGATCATCGGGCCTTTGCCCGCGCGGCAATGCTCGACAGCCTCGTCACCGGCGGCCTTGACCGCACGAACATCCATGCCATCGACCTGGAAGCCGGGAATGCCAAGCGCCACGCCGCGCTGCGAGAAATCGTGACCGGCTGACGCGCGCGACACCGAGGTACCCATGGCGTAGCGGTTGTTTTCGACGATGTAGATCACCGGCAGATTCCACAGAGCGGCCATGTTGAAGCTCTCGTAGACCTGGCCCTGGTTGGCAGCGCCATCACCGAAATAGGCGAGCGACACATTGTCATTGCCGCGGTAGCGGTTGGCAAAGGCGAGACCGGTGCCGAGCGAGACCTGCGCGCCGACAATGCCGTGGCCGCCGTAGAAATTCTTTTCCTTGGAGAACATATGCATCGAGCCGCCCTTGCCGCGGGAAAGCCCGCTGCGGCGGCCGGTAAGTTCAGCCATGACGCCGCGTGCACTCATGCCGCAGGCGAGCATATGACCATGGTCGCGATAGGCAGTGATGACCTGATCGCCTTCCTTGAGCGCCATCTGCATGCCGACGACGACAGCTTCCTGGCCAATGTAGAGATGACAGAAACCGCCGATGAAGCCCATGCCGTAGAGCTGGCCGGCTTTTTCCTCGAAACGGCGGATGAGGAGCATTTCGCGGTAGGCCTTCAGATCGGCATCGCGATCGAACTCGGCGATGGTACCGTTTGTGAAGTCCTTCTTAGCGGGCTTTGCCGCTGCCTTGCGACTGGAAACGGACGCGGATTTTCGCGGTGCCATTCAATCCTCCCTATGGTTGGCTTTCGCGGTACCATAGGGAAAGAATGCGATCACAGCAATGCCATATTTGCATGGCTTATATTCCTACCAAGGCCTTGATAAGAATAGCATATTTCAAATTAACCCGTTTTCGGTTAATGCGGCAACTTAGTGAAAAATAACAATTTCGTCGCTGCGGGACATGTTCAGTCCAAACCGCGCCTTTTCGTCAAGCATGTCGCGTTCAAGCGAGCCGTCGCTGAGCAGCGCCACTTCTTTTTCAAGCGTTTCGCGCTGCGCCGTCAACTCATCCAGACGGGCCTGGCGCTCGATGCGCTGCCGGTCGAACTTCTCGGTCGCCTTCAATCCATAGTCGCCATGGATGGAATGATAACCGAAATAGGAGAGGAAAGCGACAGTGATGAGCGGCATGACAAACCGCCCGAGCTGCCGTTTCTTATGGTGTTTGGTCCACATAGATCATGCCCTGATACGCAATACCTGAACACGCTAGCAGCCATTGATTAACCGACCGTTGACCATAAGAACCGGCAGTAAAAAACCCGCGTCCGTTTCCAGACGCGGGTTGCAGCATATCAGTGCGGGTACGGGTCAGCCGCGCAGGATCGAGCGGCCGGCATATTTTGCCTGCGGACCGAGCTGTTCTTCGATGCGGATCAGCTGGTTGTACTTGGCAAGACGGTCGGAGCGCGACAGCGAGCCGGTCTTGATCTGTCCGCAATTGGTGGCGACGGCGAGATCGGCGATCGTCGAATCCTCGGTTTCGCCGGAGCGGTGCGACATGACGGCGGTGTAGCCGGCCTTGTGCGCGGTCTCGACGGCGTCGAGCGTTTCCGACAGCGAACCGATCTGGTTGACCTTGACGAGGATCGAGTTGGCGACCCCCATCTTGATGCCGTCGCGCAGACGCGAGGAGTTGGTGACGAACAGATCGTCGCCGACCAGCTGGACCTTCTTGCCGGCGAGATCGGTCAGCGTCTTCCAGCCTTCCCAGTCGTCTTCAGCCATGCCGTCTTCGATCGAGGCGATCGGGTACTTGGCGGCGAGTTCGGCCAGGTATTCGGCCATGGCGCCCGGCTCGAGCGTGCGGCCTTCGCCTTCCATGACGTACTTGCCGTCCTTGAAGAATTCGGTCGAGGCGCAATCGAGGCCGAGGAACATGTCTTCGCCCGGCTTGTAGCCAGCCTTCTCGATCGACTTCATGATGAAGTCGAGCGCTTCGGATGCGCTGTTCAGGCCCGGCGCAAAACCGCCTTCGTCACCGACATTGGTGTTGTGGCCTTTGGCCGACAGTTCCTTCTTCAGGACGTGGAAGACTTCCGAGCCCATGCGAACGGCATCGCGCAGGCTGTCGGCGCCGACCGGAAGGATCATGAATTCCTGGAAATCGATCGGGTTGTCGGCATGGGCGCCGCCGTTGATGATGTTCATCATCGGGACCGGCAGCAAGCGGGCGTTCGGGCCGCCGACATAGCGGAACAGCGGCAGGTTGGAGGCTTCGGCGGCAGCGCGGGCGACAGCCAGCGATACGCCGAGGATGGCATTGGCGCCGAGGCGCGACTTGTTGGCGGTGCCGTCCAGTTCGATCATCGTGGCGTCGATATGAAGCTGGTCTTCGGCATCCATGCCGCCGATCGCTTCAAAAATCTCGCCATTGACGGCTTCGACTGCCTTTTCGACACCCTTGCCGTGATAGCGCTTGCCGCCATCACGCAGTTCGACGGCTTCGTGCGCGCCGGTCGAAGCGCCCGAGGGAACAGCGGCGCGGCCAAAGCTGCCGTCTTCGAGATGGACGTCGACTTCGACGGTCGGGTTACCCCGGCTGTCGAGAATTTCGCGGCCGATGATGTCGATGATTGCAGTCATGATCTCTTCCCTGCTTCAAACATGGTGGTGGAGGATGGTCCTGTCATAATTCATGGACCGGAAATTACAATGGCGGGCGCTGCGCAATCGCAGCCAGCGCCCGGCCTTCAAGAAAAATTCACAAAACCCGCACTCAGCGTTTCGCGACTGCGTCGAATGCCAGCAGGGTTTCCAGCAGGCGCGGCATATCCTTCAGGTGAACCATGTTCGGACCGTCCGACGGCGAATTGTCGGGGTCCTCATGCGTTTCGATGAAGACGCCGGCAACGCCGACGGCAACAGCTGCGCGCGCGAGTGTCTCGACGAATTCGCGCTGGCCGCCCGAGGAGCCGCCCTGTCCGCCCGGCTGCTGTACGGAATGGGTCGCATCGAAGATCACCGGTGCGCCGAGACCGGCCATGATCGGCAGCGAGCGCATGTCGGAAACCAGCGTGTTGTAGCCGAACGAAGCGCCGCGTTCGCACAGAAGCACATTCGGATTGCCGCTTTCGGTGAATTTGGCGAGCACGTTCTTCATGTCCCAGGGAGCCAGGAACTGGCCYTTCTTGACGTTGATGACGCGTCCGGTCTTGGCGGCGGCAACCAGAAGRTCGGTCTGGCGGCAGAGGAAGGCCGGGATCTGCAGGATATCGACGGTCGGCGCGACCAGGGCGCACTGCTCTTCCGTGTGGATGTCGGTAATGACCGGGAAGCCGTATTCCTGCTTGAGATCGGCAAAGACTTCCATCGCCTTCTCCAGGCCGATGCCGCGCTTGCCGGTAAGCGATGTGCGGTTGGCCTTGTCGAAGGACGACTTGTAGACATAGCCAAGGTCGAGCGACTTGCAGAGTTCAACCATCTTGCCGGCGATCATGAAGGCGTGGTCACGGCTCTCCATCTGGCAGGGACCGGCGATCAAAGACAGCTTCTGGCTATTGGAAAACACCACCTGATTGGCGCCGCTGCCGGCCACCACGTTTGCATTGGTCTGCATGATTATTCTCCGAATGCGAAGATGACGCCCTGCCCCGGGGCTTCCGGAACGATCAGGCGACTGTCTTTTCTG
>NZ_JBFUBH010000027.1:0-59743 GCF_056405855.1 Pararhizobium sp. P1_E7
CCCTTGTAGGCTGCTCCTACGATATGAATGTAAAGCTTCCCGGTGAAGAATAGCGCCTTCGTTGGCGAAAGACACACAATGCGCATTCTTCTCATTCTTGGCTCCCTCATCGTTGGAACGATTGCCGGCATTTACGTGTTCGGGTTGATCTGGCGAACCACTGCTCCGGAAGGTGCAGTGGCGATGGTCATTGGAGGGGGCACACCAGTTGTCCTCGGAGCTTTGGCATTTCTTGGCACAAAGGCGGCTGACGGTCGGCGGCCAAGCTTCCGCGATGTACGGACATGGCTTGCCCTTCTGGGGATAGCGGCGGCGGCCGGGCTCTTCGTGATCTTGATCGTCGCTCTTTTTCTGGTGGTTCAGCGTGGATAGCATCACTTGGCCCTGTCGGCCCGAGCTATTTTGGCGAACTTGTAGAGTTTCTAGGGTAGCGTAGACCTTTTGACGCGCCGCGGGTCTTCAGGGGCAGGCAGCAGAAGACAGTATCGTCATCTGACTACACTGACACGTGTACAGTCCTCTGATTTCCACTACTCTACGGTGGATAAGGTGCGGGCGGACCAGATCAGAATTTGCTGCACATTTTCGGATCTCACGCGAGCCGATCGTGGCGCTTTCGTCGAACACCTCTCCAATCCGGCCACCGGCGGGCGTCCGGCCCTTCACGTCAACTGGATCGCGAAACGTCAGGAAACTCCGGGCGGCTCAAGGCGATTCAACGCGACAGAATGGCGGTCAGGTATAGGAGGAGAGGGTCCATTCCTCGATCCAGGCGCAAGAGCTCTACTAACCGCGACGTATCTGCGTCCTCTCCGCGATGCCGAGCGCGCTCTGTCTGCCGGACGTGGGTCTCGGCTARCTCAAATTCTGCAAAACACGCACGAGATAACCGATGATGGCATACCTTTTGATAAAGCAGCGCATAAACATCGACAGGAGCGGCGATGGCCGTTGCTCATGTTCGCTAAGCTGTCTGATCGGCCAGCTGAACGAGGGCCCGGCGCACCGCGCCGAGCCTACTCGCTGGCTGGATTCAGTTCACGCCCGCGTCAGGTTTCACGCGCCAGTTCGGGCGGCCGAGCCCGAAGGGCCATGCAATGACGTCGCGATCGTTGAAATAGACCACTTCCTTGAGATCCGGAAACTGCGGATCCGCGGCGGTGACGGTTTGTATCCATGGCTGCATGTAGGCGGCGTCGCCTTCATACCCCAATTCGGCAACCCAGATCGGTTTTTTGAACGGTGCCACTCGATCGTAACCCGGCTTCAATGCTTCCGTGAACGTCTTGGGCGCACCATAGACCTTCATGTCATACCCCTGCAGGCCAAAGACCGAGAGACCGACGAGATCGACGTAGTTATCGCCGGGATAGTATTTCTCCAGACCCTCCAACCCTTTTGGAGACCACATTATCTGCACCGTGGGGACGTCCTTGCGAAACGCGTCGGCAACCTTCTTGTAGGCCGTGATATAGTCCTGCGCGGGCCAGTTGGACCACGAGAAGCGGCCGGACGTGTCTTCCATTTCCTGACCCCAGCGGATGATCACCGGGCTCTTCAAGGTTTTCACCACATCGACAATTGCCCTGACGTTGGCGTCGTAGTCCCCGGCCAGCACCTTGCGGCGCAATTCGTCGGAGCTGAGCCGCCAACCTTCGTTCCAGGACCACGGCTCGATGGAGATCAGCAATTTGCGATTGCGCTGCATGGCGTAATTGTCGGCCACGGTCAGCGTCGTCAGATCGACGTCTTCCCAGGGTAGGAAGAGCGCTTCGGTAGCGACACCGGTTTGGGCTCCAAAGTCCCCATAGGGGTCATAGGCGCCGAACTTGGTCGCGTTTTCATGGAGGATCGGCCGCTTGTCGGTCGCGGTTGTATTCGTGCCGGCATCCTGCGCATAGGCGGGCCATGGGGCTGCGCCGGGGAGGATGGGTATGAGGACGGGCATCAGCAGAAGTGCGCCTCCCGCCACTGTTCGTACAAGTCTGTGTTTCATTTCAGCCTCCTTGGCTGGCCGAAACAGTCAAGCTCTTCTTGAGCCTGGCTATGTTCGGTGAGACCGTGTCTTCCGTTACGAGCTTTGCATATTCATCTTCAGGCTTAGGTCTGTAGGTCTTGAAGATGTACCAGTCTCCATCGGGTTCGCGCCGTTGATAGATTGTGCCGCGGTCGCGAACATGCTGAAAACAGGTATTGGCTGGCGCGCTGCCTTCCTGAGTGACCCATACGGCCACCAGACAGAGACGTCCTTCGTTGTCGAGTTTCCATCTGCCCTCGGCAAATGTCGCTTTACCCGGCTTGTCGGAAAAAGCGATGAGGCGCCGGCCCTTGCCGATGAAGCGGGCGCCGCCGGCAGACCACTTCCAGGTTTTGTCGCTATAGATCTGGCGCAATTCGTGGGCAGTGACCGGAACGGTGTTCTTTGGCAGTATGGTCGATCGGGCATGCGCCGGCGTCAGCAGTGTCCCGACCAGCATGGCGCCGACCGAAAGCGCTATAGCGCCGGCACTTGCGATTTTAATCATGGTCAAGTTCCTCCCTGCCACCTGCGGCGCCTGGTTTGACAAGGCTGGGATCACGGAGGCTGCGAATACCGTTGCGTACCTCAACGCTGGGCGGGATATAGCTGACACGGCGCTTGAGCCTGATGACGCTGTTTTCCGGCGCGCGCTTGGCAGGATGGCCGACACGCTCAACCGTGAATCCGTATCTGTTGACCAGCGTATCGACGTCGTAAACGCCACGCAGATCGAGAAGCACGCGCCGCTTCATCGTCGTAGCCAGCCGCTTGAAGTCGAGATTTTGAAGGCACTGCCAGTCCGTCATCAGGACAATAGCGTCGGCGCCCTCCGCGCATTCATAAGGGTTGCTGGAAAAGGTCACATCGCGCATCAGCACATGAGCATTCTTCATCCCACGGGGATCGAATGCATGCACATTTGCGCCTGCGGCTTGCAGCGCGTTGATGAGCGTCAGCGACGGGGCGTCGCGCATGTCGTCTGTCCCGGCCTTGAATGTCAGGCCGAGCACTGCGATCTTCTTGGACTGCAGAGTTTCGCCCAACAGTGCTCTTAGCCGGCTTCCAAGGGCACGCTTGCGGGACGTATTGGAGGCGATTGTTTCTTCGACAAGGCGCAAGGAAACGCCGCACTCCTGTGCCGTGCGCAGAAGCGCCGTCGTGTCTTTCGGAAAACAGGAGCCGCCATAGCCGGGGCCAGCCTTCAGGAACGCTGCGCCGATGCGGTTGTCCATACCCATTCCGGTCGCAATTTCATCGATATTCGCGCCGACTTTCTCGCAAAGATCGGCCATTTCGTTGATGAAGGTGATCTTTGTGGCAAGGAAGGCGTTGGCGGCATATTTGATAAGCTCGGCGCTGCGGCGCCGCGTCGCAATCATCGGCACGCCGGCGTCAACGAGCGGGCGATAGAGCGCGAGAAGCTGACCCCGTGCCCGGTCGCTATCGCAGCCGATGACGACACGGTCCGGCTTGTTGAAATCGGCGATTGCCGACCCTTCGCGCAGAAACTCGGGATTTGACGCAACCTCGAAGTCTGCGTCGGGCCGAACGGAGCGCATCAGCGCCTCAAGTCTTTCGCTGGTACCGACCGGGACGGTTGATTTGGTCACGATCAACGCCGGTCCGCTCAGGGCCAAAGCAATCTGTTGGCCCGCCTTGAAAACATATGAGAGATCGGCATCGCCGTCATGGCTGCTTGCCGGGGTCCCGACAGCGATGAAAACGACGTCGATGCCACGAACTGCGCTCTTGAGATCGGTCGAGAACTGAAGCCGTCCCGCCTGCCGATTGGATTCCACGAGATTGGTAAGACCGGGCTCGAAAATCGCAACCTCACCGCGGTTGAGCGCGTCGATCCGGGTCTTGTCTATATCAACGCAAATGACCTGATGTCCCCAGGCGGAGAAGCATGCTCCGCTCACGAGGCCGACATAACCTGTTCCAAGGATTGCAATTTTCATCTGGTTGTTCCCTCTATCGTCTTATAATTTCGTTATGAAATCCCATGCCATTTAATCTTGAACCGAGTAACCTTGACCTGCGAACCTCCCTGGCCCGCACCTGCGACGGCGAAGTGTGTTTCGGTGAATGTGATGACGTTTTGTCCGTAGGCGACCGCTTCCAGGCCGTGGATGCCGCGCGAATAGATCGCGTCGCCGGTCACCGCCAGGCACATCAGCAAGGTTGCTGCCGCGGCCAGACCTTTCCTCGATGTCGAGGCTAACGAAAGGCCATTTTCTCGGCCATGGCCGATGATGATGACTGCGAGCACGGCGGAATAGACCATCGAATTGACGATCGCGAAGATGTAGTAGCCCTTGGCGGAGCCTGGATTGGAAGCAAGCAAAGCGGCTGCCGACGAAGAAACAGACATGACAATATAGGGAGCGAGCACGCGCAACGGTGGGAAAGCGGCGATCTTGCCGTCCTTCGGCGTGATCCGGAAATCCACGAAGGAGCCTGTGATCTGGTCGCGCACTGCAAGCAAGGAGCCGGCCAGCGACCATGGCCAGCGCGCGAGCAGAAACACCGCCGATTCCCAGCCGAGAACCTTGGCGTCATGGGGCCTGAACGTTCCGGTCGAGCGCCAATAGAAAGCCAGCCCGATCAGCACGAACGACAGAGGCAGGATATGTGCGAGGAAATCGGGATACGTCACATCGACGAAATTGCGGCCCGTTGCCAGCGCTACGATCGGCAGCAGGAACATAGCCGCCATGAACAGCGAAAACAGCGGATACCAGAGCTGCGAGAACAGGAACTGGAACTGGAGCTTGCCTGAAAGGCTTGGCACGTAGTCCTTCGAATAACGAAGCAGGATCGTGACAAGGCTTCGCGACCACTGGAATTCCTGGATGGCAAGATCGGCAAAGGTTCGCGGCCCTTCGCCATGCGCAATCGCATCGATGGCGTGTACGCCCTTCCAGCCGCCGGCGTTCATCAGCAGCGTGGTCGAATGGTCCTCCGCCAGTTCGGGGCCGAGACCACCGATTTGTTTCAACGCTGCCGTTCGCACGGCATAATGCGAGCCGATGCACAGCGGAGCCCAACCATTATTATAACCAATCTGCAGGCAGCCATGGAGGCTGGCTTCCGCCTGAAGCCGCCCGCGTGCCGCCCAGCTGTGCACGGCGTTGGAATCGCAGATACTCGGAGCCGATACGTATCCTACGGCGGAATCCGCGAATGGCCGCATGATTTCCCGCAGATAGGTCCTGTCCGGCACATGGTCCGCGTCGAACTGGGCAACGAAATCATACCGGGCATATCCGTAGTGGTCGTAAAAGTAGGCAAGATTGCCTTCCTTGCAGCGTGTGCGCCGCGGCCAGGTCTTGCGATGATAGGCCTCTACACCCTGCCGGGTCGAAATGAAGATACCGCGGCGGGCGCACCATGTGATCGTCGCAGCATCCGGCGCCTCATCCGCCAGCCAGACGTCGTAGTCATAGCCAACCTGTTCGAGCATGGCGTTGAGAGTTTTCCGGACGACGTCGAACGGCTCCGAAGGTGCTTTGGTAACAACCAGGGCAATGCGTCCCGGGACGCATTGCCTAAGAATATGCCGTGGTTTCCGGCTGCCGGCGAACAGGTAGATAAAGTAGGCCGGAAGCAGGGTTATCCAGGCCATGATCAGGCTGAGCGCGACAAAAGAAACGTGCGAAATGAGGTGTTCGGGCTTGAACCACCATTGCCAGAACCAGACCAGCCCTCCGAGCCAGGCGGTAACGCCGGCGAAATATGCAGCGCGCCGTTCTCCTTCAAAGAGAGGCAACAGCAACTCGAGCGGCTTGCGTCTTTCGGCGCGCCGCCGTGCGCGGTTTGCTTCAACCGGGGGCTGCTCACGCCAGAATGTCATCGACCACCTCCAGTCCGAAAGTCGGAGCAGCCGTGCGAATGATCGTTTCGATATCCGAAAAGCGGGGGGCGAAATGCAGTTCAGACTGGGCAACCCTGAGATCGGAATAAAGCACCGGCGGATCGCCTTCCCGTCGTGCTTCGCGGCGAACCGGCACGCGCTGATCTGTCAGTCGTTCGATCGCATCGATAATCTGTTGGACGGACGTGCCCTGGCCGGAGCCCAGATTTGCCACCATGTTGTTGCCACCGGCGATCATATGCTGAACCGCCGATACATGCGCCTGAGCGAGATCTGTGACATGGACGTAGTCCCGGATGCACGTACCGTCCGGTGTATCGTAGTCGTCGCCGAAGACGGTCAGTTCAGGGATTTTGCCTGCGGCGGCCATAAGGGCGCGGGGAATGAGATGGGTTTCCGGGGCATGCCTTTCTTGAAGCTCGCCGTCGATGTCGGCGCCTGCGGCATTGAAGTAGCGCAGGGCGACATAGCGGAGATTGTATGCTGAGGCGTAGTCCATCAGCATCATTTCGCCGACCAGCTTCGTGCGCCCATAGGGATTGATGGGGATCTGCGGACTACCCTCTGCAATGGGTAGCTTGGCCGGAATTCCATAGGTGGCGCAGCTGCTGGAAAAAACGATATTTCGCAGCCTGATTTCCACGCATGTGTCGAGCAGCGACATCATGCCGGTAACATTGTTATTGTAGTATTTGCGCGGCTCAACAGTGGATTCACCCACATAGGCCGATGCGGCGAAATGAATGACGCAGACGGGTTGCCAGAGTTTGATCGCATGTTTCAGCTGGTCGCGGTCGCGTACATCGCCTCGAACCAACGGCCCCCATTTTGCATTCTCCTTGTGACCGGTCGAGAGGTTGTCATAGGCCACGGGCGTGAAGCCTGATTGATGCAGAAGCTTGCACGTATGACTACCGATATAGCCAACTCCGCCGGTAACCAGAACAGTGTCCATCTTGGCACCTTTCAGTTGCTCGCTGCGATGTGTTGCAGAGCGCGGTCGAAATAAGCGATGGCGGAGAGAAGGCCGTCTTCGATATCGACATGCGGGCGCCAGCCAAGCTGCGCAGTCGCTCGGCTGATATCGGGCCGGCGTTGCTGGGGATCGTCAACGGCGGGAAGGAGATGGATGATCGGGGATTTCGAATTGGTAAGGCGAATGATGCGCTCGGCCAGATCGATCACGGTCAGCTCGGTCGGATTGCCGAGATTGATCGGTCCGGTTACGTCGGGTGAGGTATGCAGAAATTTCACGAACCCGCTGATCAGATCATCGACATAGCAGAACGAGCGCGTTTGCAGCCCGGATCCATAAATCGTGATTGGTTCGTTGCGCAGTGCCTGGACGATGAAATTCGAAATGACGCGCCCGTCATCGGGACGCATGCGCGGCCCGTAGGTGTTGAAAATCCGGGCGACCTTGATCTTGATATTGTAAAGGCGGTGGTAGTCGAAAAACTGGGTTTCCGCACAGCGCTTTCCCTCATCGTAGCAGGCGCGAGGTCCTACCGTGCTGACATTGCCGAAATAGTCTTCGCGCTGTGGCGATATCAGTGGGTCGCCATAGACCTCCGAGGTCGATGCCTGGACGATGACTGCATCGCGACGGCGGGCAAGCTCCAACATGTTGCGCGCGCCGACGACATTGGTGAAGAGGGTGCCGATTGGATCAGCCTGGTAGGCTGGCGGCGAAGCCGGACTTGCAAAATTGAAGATTGCGTCAACCTTGACGTTGAGCGGCGTGCGCACGTCATGGCGCCGGAAGGTAAAGTTCGGCAGATCAAGCAGGTGCTTGATGTTCTCAATGCGTCCCGTCGAAAGATCGTCAACGCAGATGACGTCGTAACTTATCGCCAGGAGGGCTTCACACAGGTGGGAACCTAAAAAGCCGGCGCCGCCCGTTACAAGTATTTTCTTAACTAGTTTACTTTTAATACTAGGAAAGTGGAGAATATTTTCGGTAGTAATCTTTTTTTGAATGCCCGTACGCGCCATGTCTTAATCTCCCGCATGGACTACACAAAACCAAATGCCGAATGCAGAACCCCCTAAAATTTTATTGGGTACAAAAACGCCAGCTCGCCAATACTCCGGAAAGAGCACGAGATTGGGCAGATTCTGTCCTGTGGGCGGTTGAAAGTGCCAGATCGAAGGCTCGATCCGGACAAGTAAAAAATGGTTACCTATACATTAATTTCATTATGCCTCTGATCGTCACGGGAGTCAAAGAGGATTTAGATATCGCTTAAACGGTAAAAAACTACACGTTTTCAGTGTCAAATTGAGACGCCGCGAAAGACCCTCTTAGCGACATATACTTACAGAGGAATAATAATACTGTACGTACAACGGGCGCGCGCCGCATTCGGACAAGTAACGGCTGGGCCATAGGGGCGATCATTTACGAGATTGCTAATGAAATGGGTTGCAAATATAAGCTTACTCTGGCTATAGGGGGTTGTGTTGTGCCAAATCTGCGCATCTGACCGGATTGGCTACAAATGGTCGGAATTTCTTCACTATGTCCGTGGTCGCCTAATTGAAGAATTTCTAATAAAGCTCTCGTTAAGGATGCAATGAGATACTGGCATCCGAGACAGAAATTCGTCATTGGTGAGGCGGGGAATGAACTCGAAAAGCGTTGAGACAAAAGAGCGTCTTGTGTCTGCAAGGATGCAACTTCGCAGACTTTCATGCGTGGCCGCTATCGGCCTGGCGTCATTGCTGGCGGCTTGCTCCTCTGAGCGGCCACTCGAGTTGGCCTCCGCCGCACCGTATCACGCCCCCATGAAGGGTGCGGTTCAGAGCGTAGCTGCAATGAAGGCTTACCAGACGGGCACAAAGGTTGCCTCCGCGGACACCACCCGATACGTGGTGGGCCTGAGGACGGATACCCGCATGGTCGCATACGGCCGCGGGCCGTACATCTGTTCACCGAGCGGCTTTGGCCAGACATCGCGCTGCGTACTCCGCTGAAGTGTTCAACTGACGTTTCAGGGGAAACCCTCCTTTTGCACAAACAACCGTGCCGGCAAATCCGTGGCATGCGCGCCGCCGCATACATATATGACTGCGCATACTTGCCGCCTGGGCGCGCCTTGCCCTATCTCAAGAGATGTTTTTTCGCATTGGCGCTTGCGATTGTGCTAGCCGCCACCGGCGGAGAAGCGTCCGAAGTGGAATTGCCGTCGGTCGATACGGCGGCAAAGACGGGTTCCATCGGTGCCGGCGGGTCCACTGCCAGCGCTGCGAATCCGGTGACCCTGGGCGTCTATGATCCCCACTCCCTGGTAAAAGGCAGCGACGATTTCCAGATTGAGCATGTTTTCGTCGCCTGGCAGGCGCCGGACGAGCGTGCACTGGATCGCAAGATCAAGAGCGCCGTTCGCGACAATCGCGCCCTCATGATCTCCGTCGAGCCTTTTACCCACGCCGCTGACTGGCGGGAAGGCGGCGATCGCCTTTTCCAGGACATCCAGGACGGGCGCTTCGATTCCGAGATCGAGTGGATTTGCAACAAGGTTCGCGACATCCGCAAGCCGGTGTACATGCGCTGGGGTCATGAGATGGAGGACGTCGACGGCCGTTATCCTTKGGCGCGCAATGATCCGGAAGGTTATCGCAAAGCCTTCGTATATTTTGTATCCCGCTGCCGGACGATCCTGCCGGAGGCCCGCTACGTATGGTCGCCGAAGGGGCATAAGAACCTTGCAGCCTATTACCCGGGCGACGAATTCGTTGATATCGTCGGCATTCCCATCTGGGGCCTCGAAAAGATGGACATTGACTATTGGCGCCGCCCCAGACGCTTCAGTGAAACCGTCGAAGAGAAATACGAACGCGTGGCGGAGTTCCGCAAGCCGGTGATGATCGCGGAACTCGGCGTTTCCGGGAGCCGGACCTACAAGCAGGGTTGGTACGCGGAGATTTTCAACTCGCCGGAATATAAAACACAGTTTCCGCTGCTGCAGGCGATCCTGTTCTTCAACGATAAGGAACCTTACCGCTGGCCCATGGGATATGGTTCGCCGGATTGGCGTTTTGACCCCAAAACTCTCGCAGTGCTGGTACAGCGCTAGCGCAATTTACGCGACTAATTCGATGAGATGGCTGCGGGCGGTGTCAGCCGGTAAATGAGCATGGCGTCGTCATCGACGACACGCTCGGCGGTCCTGTCGAGATGCGCAATCAGACCCCGGTTGTATTCGACAAGTTTGCGCCCCTTCGAGTCGCGGGCGTTTTTGGCGATGCCGAACCACGCCGCGTTTCTTTCCCGCAGGCTCTCCAGTGTGCTGATCGCCTCGCCGTCGTCGAGAAGCACCGACCAGTCGTTCATCCCGCCGCCAGGCGGAAAAACCCAACCACGGCGCCTGCTGTAATAGACGGCGATCGGATCACCGATCGTGGCAGAGACTGCAACGACAAGATCCCCCGGCTTGCTCACGGAACTCAGACGCACACCGAGTTCATGACCGGACTGGGCATAAGGGGTCTTCATCAACTCCAGCCCGGGGAGGGTTCCGCCAAAAATCACGACACCCGCAATGGCCGCCAGCCGCAGCCAGCGCGATCGCGAACCAGCATGGAGGTCACCGCCGATGGCGCTCAACAGAAAGAGCCCCCGGCCGGCCAATGCCGCAACCGGCACGCTGAAGATATGGAAGTTCCATGGATTGGTTTTGATCTCACGTGCAGCGAAGAAATAGACTAGGGCCGCACCGGCGAGCCAGGCATGGAAAAACCAGGACGTTTTGCCGCGTGCCGGATCGGTCGTGGCCGGCGGTGCGACCAGCAAGGCTATGCCGGCGAGCATGATGACCGGCAAGGTATAAAGCCAATTGCTGACGATCTTCCATGCGGCAGGGACATAAAAAGCCTGGTCGAGGAATTTGGACAGCCCGTCGTCCCATAGATAGCCGCTGCCGGCGACATGATAAGGCGGATAATTCGTCCCCACATAGAGCGCCCATCGGTAGTAGCCAAGGATCAGAACGCCGGCAATCAGCGCGACGGGTACGATCGGCAGGATGCGGCGCAGATTCAGCCCACCTCTCATCTGGAGGATGGAAAATGTCGCATAGGTCATTGGAATGACCACGGCGATGCCAGGCAGCTTGGCGAGTACGCCCAGCGTCGTCAGCAAGCCGGAGATCACCAGAAGACCGGGGCGGTCTTCCTGTAGATAGGCGACATACAGCCAGGCGCCGGTGGTGACCAGAGAAAGCATCGCGGGATCAGGCAGAAACGACTGGTCAATGAAAACCGCGCCCGGCATGATGGCAAGCAGAAAGGCGCCGGCGTGCGCATGGCCTGCGTCCCACACGCGATTGAGCAAGCGATGCAGCGCAAAGACGCCCCAAACTCCGAAAACAGCGGCCACCATGCGCCCCAGCCAGTCGTGCCATCCAAACACGGTGTAAAGCAGCGCGGTAATATAGGAGATTATCTGCAGTTCGCGGCCCTGATAGGCGGGGTCCGGCCCGGTCCAGCTKACCTCCGGAAAAAAAATGTTCCAGCTGCGCGCAAAGAAGTTATCCGCCATCATGGCCGTGCTTGCCTCACGCCAGCTGAAGGCATCCACCAGGGGTTGCTGTACGTCATGAAGCCGAAACAGGGCAGCCAGCACCAATATCGCAGCCAGGACTGCAAAATCGCGTTGTCCGATACGGAACGCCGTCATCATGTCCTCCCCCTTAAATCATGACGAGGACTACGGTACAGATGCGGTAACGCCGATCAATATAAAACCGATAGCAGAGCCGAAATCTGGTTCAGTGAGGCTGACCGCGACGCGGGGTATGGTGCACTCGGAAATAGAATGTACCCCGGCTACAGGTTCTGTCAAAGCTGGTTAGATGCGCGACGTCGCCAGCCAGTTAGAAATGCGACACTCAGCATCTCCGCTGGCGCTGACGGCAGCCCCCGATCCGACCGGCTGGGCCGGGTTGCGAGGGAGGAGCGGGGGCGGGTGAAGGACACCCCTTCGGCTTTAGCTTTGAGACTATGAGTGCCAGCGGTTCATTCCGCTGCCTCCATGCGCGCCAGCGCCTGCTGCCTTTTGGCAATGACCTCAGGCGATCGAAAGCATGTCGTCTAGGCGCTTGTTCTCGACGACCTCCGAGCGATGGACCGACCGCAAGGTGTCGAAGGTTCTGTAGGGCAGAACGAAGCTCTCGTGCATGATCTCGAGGCGACCGTCCGGATAGTCGCAAACGACAACCTTCTTTCCCGCCAGCGTCTTGGCCTGCTCCGTCGGATCGAGAATGAACAAGACCTTGTCGTAGCGTAGCGTCAGGGACTGCGACAGCGTGCGGACTTCCTTCCGGCACATGGCGCCATCGAGATTCTCATGTGCGGCGAGGGGGCGGTGCATGTCCTTCGGATTGCGCGGCGGCTTGCCGAACCGGGCATTGAAGTCCGCCATGAACGCCGGCGCATAGGCGTTGGCTGCGTCGATCGTGTCGATGCCGCGCAGCCGCAGTTCCTTGACCAGACGATCCTGCAGCGTCTGGTTGGCCCGTTCCACGCGTCCCTTGGCCTGCGGGGTATTGGCGCAGATGATGTCGATGTTGAGTTCATAAAGAGCCCGGCCGAACTGCGTCAGACCGCTTGTCCGGTCTTTCTCCGAGGCATGGGTCGAACGAAAGACACCGTGCTTGTCGCTGTAAAATGCCAGAGGTTTGCCCCATTGCTGCAGATAGGCCTTCGTCGCATGGAGGTAATCGAAGGTGTTCTCCGATCCGGCGAACCGCAGATGCAATAGTTTGCCGGTGGCGTCATCGATGTAGACCAGCAGTGCGCATTTGGGACCGCGGCTCTCGAACCACCAGTGATGCGATCCATCGATCTGAACCAGTTCACCGAAACAATCGCGCCGGCCGCGCGGCTGGAAGACACGCTGCTTGCGCTCGCGTCGCGATATCCAGATGCSGGCCTCGGTCATCCATTGGCGCAGCGTCTCCTTGGCTACCGAGATGTGATGCAGTTCAATCAGCTTCTCGCGAGCCAGCGTCGGGCCAAAATCCAGATAGCGTTCGCGGATCAGATCCAGCGCCGCATTGCGAAAATCTTCGCTGTGGCGCCGATTGCTTGGCCGCGATCTCTTCTTCGAAACCAGACCGGCCGCACCGGCCCGGTCATAAGCTTGCAGAAGCCTGTGCACCTGGCTTCGACTGAGGTCGAGCAGCTCCGCTGCCTGGACAACGCTTAGGCGTCGATCATTGATCTTTTGAATGACTTCGAGGCGATGCAATTCTTTCTGCGACATGGTGATCAAACAGGACATCACGACTCCAAACGCTCATGGTCTCCACCAGGCTGAGGGTCGTCATCCTTGCTCCCAACGTTGACGTTGACCAGCGCATCGAGAGGCGAGAGTGTCGCATCTCTAACTGGCCCAACTGTCGCATTACTAAATAGCCCCTACAGGCTCAAGTCACGTAATCTATCTTATGGAACCAATCCGACGCCATGGATGCAACTGACACAGGCACGCCCATCTGCTGATAGATCACATCCATCGTGAGGAATTCAGAACCACACCCGCTCATTCGACTATAAAAAGACGGTTCACGGCTACCGGCGCCGCTCTCATTGTAGCGGATCACGACACTTGCGCCTTATGCAGCGAGGGTACCGGTCAGTGCCGTTCGAAGACAAAAGCTCCGAACGGCGAATGCATGCTGCGGTTAGCGGCGGAACCCGCCACCGCCGTGGAAGCCTCCGCCCCCATGGAAACCGCCGCCGCCAAAGTGGCCTCCGCCATGGAAGCCACCACCTCCGAAGCCGCCGCCACGCTGGAAATCACCGCCATCAAATCCGCCCGGAGACGGACGGCGGATCATGTCCTGCTGGAAGGACCGCTGGTTGCCGATCTGGCGGCCGGCACGGTCGAGGCCAAGATTGTCGGGCGCCATCGGCCGGGTGCGGTTTGTGTACCGCTGGACCGGGTTGGCGGCATCGTGGTTCTCGCCGATTTTCTGCACGGCGTCCGGATGCTTGGCCGCAAAATTCTCGCCGTGCTGCTTCAGATCGTCGGTTAACGGCTTCTGCACCGGATCCCAGCCGTCGGGCGTATGTTTTTGCCATTGGCCGTTGTCGCGGCGATAGACGTTACCATCACGGCCGGCATAGATGTCTCCACCCTTGCCGCCTGCGACAAAGCCATGATTGCCGTCGGAGTTGCGCCAGTGAACGTTGCCGCCCGCCGCGTTCGTACCGCCGGCAATATGAGCGAAGTCCGATCCGTGCTTGACGTTGGCCGAGCCCCAGGAACCGTAGACATTGTGGCCGCCCCGCGCCATCACGCCGTTTCCGGTGCGCGGATTGTAGGCGGCGATGAAGTCGCGCTCTCCGGCCGGACCTGAAATAGCGCCGCCGCGAATGTAGGTGCCGGTGCGTGGATTATAGGCCGCTCCGCCGGCGATGCCGCGATAGGGTCCATAGGCATAACCATAGCGGCCGAAGGTTCCAAAAGCCGGATTGTAGAAGGCGCCGACCCCGTAGCTGACGGGACGCGGATAGTAAGGCAGGTAACCGCCGCCCGCCCAGCCGTAATCCCAGTAGTCGTCATAGGCCCAGCCTGTGCCGTAGACAAAGGTGTCCCAGGCCAGATAGGCGCCAAGATAGCCCATGGTATAGCCGTACCAGACGGCATCCGGCTCAGACTTGTAAACACGCACATAGGTGACGTTGTAGACCGGCGAGGACGGCGGAATCTTGTAGATCTCATCCGGAACCGCCTTGGCGACGGTGAACGGACCCGTTGGGCTTGAGCCCTCGAACCAGACACCGTCCTTCAGGACGAAATACTGGTCGCCGACCTTGATGACCTGCTCGTTGGTATTGACCGCATAGGAGAGCGAGGTGCCGTCGATCGGCTGGAACTTCGGCTCGCCGCTATAGGAGACATCGACCTTCACCGAGCCGTCGGTGGAGACACGGGCCGTCTGCGGAATGCTGGCCTTCAGCCGCGCCTCGGCATTTTCCGAGGTGCCCGGTACCGATGCGCGCACTGCGTAGTAAGGCGCGTCGTCGGGAATGTTCTGGAAATCGGCCGGCAGCGCCGGCGTTGCAAATGTCCACGGACCATCCAGCGATGCGGCGGAGAACCAGCGGCCAGACAGAAGGACGTACCATTGCTTGCCCTTTTCGTCATAGAACACGTCGCTGGCGGAATTCGACGCCCATTCCAGTGCGGTACCCTTGACGGCTTCCAGCTTCGGTTCGCCTTCGAACTGGATCAGTTCGGCCGGCTTTTCCGAGTAAATCACCTTCGGCAGCGTGTAACCGTCCACCGTTGCCAGCGGAATGGCCGTCCGGGCAGCCTTCCAGCTGTCATCGTCAGGCAGTTTCGTCAGCGCGTCGGGAAGCGCAGTCGCGACCTGCCAGTCACCGGCAAGATCCTTGGATGTCAGCCAGGTCTTGTCGTCACGCAGATAATAACTCTTGTCGGCATCGGCCTGAAACAGGTCCCAGTTGGTGTTGACGGCAAAGGACAGACCCGTGACGCCCTTGACCGGAGCAAGAACGGGCTTGCCGTCCATCTGGAGAAGAATAGCCGGCGTCTGGCTGAGGAAGATCGGCGGCGGATCGGATTTCAGCCCCTGCACATCGTCCATGCGCTGATAATCGGCAAGGCTGGCGGTCAGCCGCTCCTCGGGATAGGTCAGATTGCCTGTCGGCATCAGCTTGCCGACTTCCAGCGACAGATCGGAAATTTGGCTCCGGTCGAGCGCCGAGAAATTGATCTCCGTGGCTTTGATATTGCTGAGGATGACCGTGTTGGCCTCGGCGTCGGAAGCGGTGTCCGCACTGACGCCGATGACGCCGAAGATCGGCTTTGCATCCTTAGCCGGCTTATATTCCGTGGCGATCAACGCCGAGAGCGTGGTGAAGTTTTGCCAGTCCGTCACCTGCGGCTGGTAAAGCGTGATCTCGGCACCGCTGTCGGTTGTGTAGACACGCGGCCAGCCCGGGCGGTCCGTCGTCGCGTCGGCCTTGTTCAGATACTTGCCGTTGACGAAGCCCTGTTTGCCATCGACGGAAATCGCACACCATGCGCCGCTGTCGTCACATTCGCCGAGATCAATGGCCGTCCCTTCGACCAGCTGGCCCTGGCTGTCAAATCCGGTGCCCGGACCTGAGCGGAAATTCACATTCGCAGTCGTGACCGCCGGTTCTGCCAGGGCAGAGCCGGCCGTCAATGCGGCGGTCATCAACACAAAACCAAATCTGACCATTGCTCTCATCCCTGTCATGGTGGCCTGCTGCCGGTTCTTCGGACGCGAGGTTCAGCTAATCCCACTTTGTTTTCAAAGTCTTTCAGGCTGGATAGTCCGATGTCAAGTAGCGGCACTTTGTTTGGCCGGCGGATACATATCTGTGCGTTTACTGGCGGCGTTGCGGCGGCGCCCGCCTCTGAGATGGGAGCCAAAACGGCAAACGGAGAACACGTCAGAAATCCCAGTCGTCGTCTTCGGTCGCAACGGCCTTGCCGATGACATAGGACGAGCCGGAACCGGAGAAGAAGTCGTGGTTCTCGTCGGCATTCGGCGACAGTGCCGAAAGGATTGCCGGGTTGACCTTGCAGGCCTCAGCCGGAAACAGAGCCTCGTAGCCGAGGTTCATCAGCGCCTTGTTGGCGTTGTAGTGCAGGAATTTCTTGACGTCCTCGGTCAGGCCGACTCCGTCATAGAGCGCTTCGGTATATTTGGCCTCGTTGTCATAAAGCTCGAAGAGAAGCTCGTAAGCGAAATCCTTGATCTCCTGCCGTCCCTCGACACTCAACCGCTCGAGCCCCTTCTGGAACTTGTAGCCGATATAGTAGCCGTGCACGGCCTCGTCGCGGATGATGAGCCGGATCATGTCGGCGGTGTTCGTCAGCTTCGCCCGGCTCGACCAGAACATCGGCAGGTAGAAACCGGAATAGAACAGGAAGCTTTCAAGAAAGACGCTGGCGACCTTGCGCTTCAACGGATCGGGATTGCGATACTGCTCAAGGATCAGCGCCGACTTCCTTTGCAGATGCTCGTTTTCCTCCGACCAGCGATAGGCATCGTCGACATCCGGCGTCGAGCAGAGCGTCGAAAAGATCGACGAGTAGGAGCGGGCATGCACCGCCTCCATGAAGGAGATGTTGGAATAGACAGCTTCCTCATGCGGCGTGATCGCATCCTCCATCAGTTTTGGCGCTCCGATGCTGGTCTGAATGGTGTCGAGCAGCGTCAGCCCGGTGAAGACGCGGATCGTCAGGTGCTGCTCTTCCGGCCGCAAAGTCGCCCAGGACGGAATGTCGTTGGAGAGTGGCACTTTTTCGGGCAGCCAGAAGTTTCCGGTCAAACGGTTCCAGACTTCGAGATCCTTGTCGTCCTCGATCCGGTTCCAGTTGATGGCGCGGACGCGCGACGCGGGCTTGATGGCGATGTTCATGGGTTTTAGTCCTTGATTCATATGCATGCGCAAAATGGAATTGCCCCTCACCCTACAACGTGCACGACACGCAGCCCTGCACCTCGGTGCCGGACAAGGCCATCTGCCGGAGGCGGATGTAGTAGATCGTCTTGATGCCCTTCTTCCAGGCATGGATCTGCGCCTTGTTGATATCGCGCGTGGTTGCGGTATCGCGGAAGAACAGGGTCAGCGACAGGCCCTGATCGACATGCTGCGTTGCCGCCGCATAAGTGTCGATGATCTTCTCGGGGCCGATCTCGTAGGCGTCCTGATAGTAGTCGAGATTGTCGTTGCTCAGATAAGGTGCCRGATAGTA
The DNA here is from genome assembly GCF_056405855.1 of Pararhizobium sp. P1_E7. Taxonomy (NCBI): domain Bacteria; kingdom Pseudomonadati; phylum Pseudomonadota; class Alphaproteobacteria; order Hyphomicrobiales; family Rhizobiaceae; genus Pararhizobium; species Pararhizobium sp. P1_E7. The sequence continues at coordinate 17,665 of NZ_JBFUBH010000027.1, forward strand.
GACGCGGCCGATCTTGCCTTCCTTGCGGATTTCGATCTTCGAGACGATCGGATGGATCGAGGAGGTCGAGTGGTTGATGTAGGAGATCGAGCCCGTCGGCGGCACCGCCTGAAGGTTCTGGTTGTAGAGGCCGGTCGTCATGACGTCCTTCTTCAGGGTCAGCCAGTCTGCCTGCGTCGGGATGTGGATGCCTGCGGTCGCGAACAGTTCCGCCACGCGTTCGGTGGCCGGGCCCCATTCCTGTTCGATGTATTTGTCAAAATACTCGCCCGAGGCGTATTTCGAGTTCTCGAAGCCCTTGAAGCTCGCCCCGCGTTCAACGGCGATCCGGTTCGAGGCGCGGATGGCATGGTAGGTCACCGTGTAGAAATAGATATTGGTGAAATCGACGCCTTCTTCCGAGCCGTAAAAAATGCGCTCGCGGGCAAGATAGCCGTGCAGGTTCATCTGGCCGAGACCGATGGCATGGCTGGCGTCATTGCCTTTCTCGATCGATGGCACCGATGAAATATGGCTCATGTCCGACACGGCGGTTAGTGCCCGGATCGACGTTTCGATCGTCTTGCCGAAATCGGAGGAGTCCATCGCCGCGGCGATGTTCAGCGAGCCGAGATTGCAGGAAATATCCTTGCCCACGTGCCTGTAGGAAAGATCGTCATTATACGCGCTCGCCTCGCTCACCTGCAGGATTTCCGAGCAGAGGTTGCTCATGGTGATGCGCCCGGCAATCGGGTTTGCCCGGTTCACCGTGTCCTCGAACATGATGTAGGGGTAACCGCTCTCGAACTGGATTTCAGCGAGCACCTGGAAGAATTCTCGCGCCTTGATCTTCCTCTTGGAAATGCGGGCATCGTCCGCCATCTCGCGGTATTTTTCGGTCACCGAGATCTCGGTGAACGGCACACCGTAGACGCGCTCCACATCGTAAGGCGAAAACAGGTACATATCCTCGTTGTTCTTCGCCAGTTCGAAGGTGATGTCGGGCACGACGACGCCGAGCGACAGCGTCTTGATGCGGATCTTCTCGTCGGCGTTTTCGCGCTTGGTATCGAGGAAGCGCATGATGTCAGGGTGATGGGCGTTGAGATAGACGGCTCCCGCCCCCTGCCGCGCACCGAGCTGGTTGGCATAGGAGAAACTGTCTTCCAAAAGTTTCATCACCGGAATGATCCCGGACGACTGGTTTTCGATCTGCTTGATCGGCGCGCCGGCCTCGCGGATGTTGGTCAGCGACAGCGCGACGCCGCCGCCACGCTTCGACAGTTGCAGCGCCGAGTTGATGCCCCGCGCGATCGATTCCATATTGTCCTCGATCCGAAGCAGGAAGCAGGACACGAGTTCGCCGCGCTGTTTCTTGCCGGCATTGAGGAAGGTCGGCGTCGCCGGCTGGAAGCGGCCGGAAATGATCTCGTCGACCATGTCGCGGGCAAGCGTTTCATTGCCCTGCGCCAGGGTCAACGCCACCATGCAAATGCGGTCTTCGTAGCGCTCCAGGTAGCGCTTTCCGTCGAAGGTCTTCAGCGTATAGCTGGTGTAATACTTGAACGCGCCAAGGAAGGTGGGGAAACGGAATTTCTTCGCATAGGCATGATCGAACAGGTCGCGCACGAAGTTGAACGAATACTGGTCGAGAACCTCCCGCTCGTAATAGCCCTCGGTCACCAGGTAATCGAGCTTTTCCCTCAGATTATGGAAGAACACGGTATTCTGGTTGACGTGCTGGAGGAAATACTGCTTGGCGGCCAGCCGGTCCTTGTCCAGCTGGATCTTCCCCTCGTCGTCGTAGAGGTTCAGCATCGCGTTGAGCGCATGATAGTCAATTGCGGTTTCCGTCGCCTTCAAGGGGCGCTCACCGGCGGAATGAGAAAAAGCGTCGAGCGGTTTTCCGCCCCGCGTCAAGGTCTCTGAGACGTCCAAAATCGTTCCAATCCATTGATGACATTGGCGACGTCCTCGTCCGTACCCAGAAGCTCGAACCTGTAGAGGTACGGCACCCGGCATTTATCCGAGATGACATTGCCCGCGAGACCGAACGTCGCGCCGAAATTGCTGTTGCCGGCGGCGATCACGCCCCGGATGAGGGATCGGTTGTCCGCATCGTTGAGAAAGCGGATCACCTGCTTGGGAACCGCGCCCTTGCCGTCCTCGCCGCAATAGGTCGGAAGGACGAGGACGAAAGGCTCGCGCACTTCGGGCGTTTCCGCGCCACTGCTGACGGGAATGCGCGCCGATCTCAGACCGAGCTTGGCGACGAAGCGATGGGTATTTTCCGACAGGCTGGAATAGTAGACGATCAGGCCCATCGCTTGTCCATCCCTGCTCAGGCCGCGCTCAGGAAAGTCCGCTGATCTTGTCCGGCCGGAAGCCGGCCCAATGGTCCGGCCCGGCAACCACCACCGGAACCTGCTGATAACCAAGCCCCACGACCGTCGCGAAGGCATCCTCGTCCTTGGAAATGTCGATGACCTGGTAATCGATGCCTTCGCGATCGAGCGCACGATAGGTTGCGGTGCACTGGACGCAGGAAGGCTTGCTGTAGACGGTGATGTTCATGACGTTCCTCGTGATCTGTAGTGTTACCGGCGCACGAAAGGGTTCCGAGCCGCTGCGCGCGGATCCGGCCGTGTGGTTTTTCATTACAAGCTGACGGACAGGCCAAGGCGTGTCGCGATCTTTCAGATTCGCTTCTCGCGCTTTAGCTCTTCGATTTCACGCATGTCGTTATCGCAAAACCGCTGCACATTTTTGCGCGACATGCTTTAGGCACGTGCCGCCGGTCGCGATTGGCATCGCGGCCCGCAGGTCTGCAAATTCGATTGTCTGACATGCCTTCGCTCCGAAGCCTTTTTGGCGGGTATCGGAGGAACGCAACACAAAGCGGAATCATTCCGCCGCACATCACGCGACCTTCCGGGCACCCCGCCCGTGGACGTTTTGTTCGAGGCAGGTCTCCTGGCTTGCGGGTCGTGGCGCCTGTTTTCGTCTTCCCGAAGACTGACGCTTCAGTGACTTAAAATGAAACAGGCGCTCGCCGCTTACAGTTGCGGGGGCAGCTTCGGCTTTGTCCGGCCAGAATGGCTGGACGCACCGTATTCCCTCTTAGCCTCCACACCTTGCGATTCGGAGGCACCTTGAACACCAGATATAGTATACGAGTCGTTTTTCCRGTCAATACCTAGCGGGCGGAAACCCGCCAGGCAGAATGCCGTTTTTTCGGTATCATGGTTAACCATTCGTCAACGCCGCAAACGAAGCGGCACCAGCCTTTCGGTCAGGATGTTCGATCCGCTCATTGCAGGGCCTCCCTGAAGGCCACCGTCTCTGCCGGCGGCAGCGACACGCGGCTGTCCGGGGCATCGGCGCCAAACAGCGCATTGTGGAGATGGCTGAGCCCGATTGCGGCTGCGCCAACAATCGCCGCGCGGGGTCCGAGCTGGCTCACCTCGATATCGACGGGATAGGGAAAGCAGGCAGGCAGGAATTTCCGAATGCGCTCGATCAGTTCCGGGCGCAGGCCGATCGAGCCACCCATGATGACCTTTTCCGGATTGGCGATCGCCGCAATCGCGCTGATGCCGCGCGCCAGATATTTCGCCGTCTCGTCCAGCGTCGTTGAGGCGTGCACGTCGCCGCTTGCCGCCCGATCGAAGATCACCGGCACGGTTGCCGTCTCGCCGGATGCCGCCGCATAGCGCTCCATGATGCCGATCGAGGCGGTGACCCGCTCGAAGGCGCCGGAGCGCAGCGATTCCGGATCGAAGGGGTCGGCGCCAAAGGGCAGGAAGCCCAGTTCGCCGGCAGCATTCATCGCGCCCCGCACCAGTTGGCCGCCGACCATCAACCCGCCACCGATGCCGGTGCCGACGGCGATATAGGCAAGATTGTCGATGCCCTGCCCCTGGCCGAGCCAGTTTTCGCCAAGCACCGCCAGGTTGACGTCGTTTTCCAGGATTACATCGATGCCGAGCGCCTTCTCGAAGGCGGCCGCCACGTTCATCGTGTCGAAATCGGCGATGTTGGGCGCCAGCAGGATGCGGCCGGTTTTTGCATCCGGCGCTCCGGGCGCGCCGATGACGGCCATGCGGATGCGTTCGCTCGGAATGTTCAGATGGCCTACCGCCTGCGCGCAGAGACCGGCGATCTGGTCGACGACGAACTGGCCGCCGCGCTGGTCGGTCGCCACGACCTCTTCGGCAAAGACCTGACAGGCGAGATCGGCGATGGCGAGCCGGATCTTCGTTCCGCCAAGATCGACCGCAGCAATATAGGCCGCATCCGGCACCAGTTCATAGGTAACGGCGGTGCGCCCGACATGGCCGCTGGTGCGCCCGGTCTCGCGAACCCAGTCGTCCAGCTCCAGCTGGCGAACGATTTCCGAGATGGTCTGTTTGGAGAGGCCCGTCTGCTTGGCAATCGAGGCGCGGGAGATCGGCCCGTTCTGGATGATCGCCTCCATCACGGCTCTTTGGGAAAACTTCCGGGAGATGCGCAGGGTTTCGCTCACAGTCGCCTCTATTAATTCGTTCTATCACCGAACTATTTAGTCAATTGCAAAATGAGTCAACCGGAAAGCGAGGTCGCATCCGGTTCGAGCGATTTCCCCCGTGCCTGAAGCACCGGCCGGACGCCGACGACCACCGGCTTTTCCGTGAGAACGCGCACCGAAATGGAAATGAAAAAACGGCCGCCTCGCCAGCGGCACGCAGGCCCCGGCGTTGGGAGTTCCCTGCAGCTACAGGCGTCCGAATGGCGTCAGGCGATGACGGGATAACCCTGCCGCTGCGCCTGCCTCTCCAGCTCGGCCAGCGGTTCATAGTCGGCATCGGAAAGAACCGCAAAATCCTTCAGGCAAAGCACATCGCGCGCGGCAGAGAGTGACGGTTCGGCGACGGCCTGCTTTAGGGCTTGCCGCAACAGCCTTACCTCCACATCCGAGGCATCCGCCCGGGTGATGAACGGCAATCCCGGTCCCTTGATCGTCTCGAAAAGGATGCGGACGCCGGCAAGGCTCTCAGGATCGAAGCGTAGCACGTTGCCATAGGTGACGCAGTCGATCGCCGCCACATCCGCTTTGCCGGCTGTGATCGCTGCAATGCTGTTGCGATGACCGCCCGTTTCGATCACCGAGGAAAAGAACCGGCCATCGCGCGACAGCGGCGCGATGGCCGCGCGAAACAGGTTGACGCCGGAATTACTGTCGGGCTGATTGATCGCCGCCCGCGTGCCCCGCAGGTCTTCAAGAGATTGGGCGGCGCTATCCCTTGCCACGACAATGAAGCTGCGCATCGACGGCCCCTCGCAGCCGGGATGCCCATAGACCGGCGTTGCCACGAGCCGCACCTTGCCGCRCAGGTGCTTGACGTAGGGAAAGCCACAGGTCTGGGCGAGCAGCAGATCGGGCTGCGTCCAGGCCTCATGATAGCGCACGGAATCATCCAGCCTAGCCGGAACCTCGTCGAGCCCTGACCGCTCCAGCGCTTCGCTAAGGAACCCCCACAGTGTGGCCGTCGCCTCCGCAAGCGGCGGCGGGCTGGCATACATGGCAAGGCTGGCGAGGCGCATTCAGACACTTTCACAAGGGACAGATGCCACTAGCACAATCCGGCCGGCGCCGTATCGCCAGACTTTGAGGTGGTGATGGCATCTTCGGCAAGGCTGCACGCAGCTCACGAATGTTTCGGATGCGTGATGCCGTCATGCGGCTTGAGGAAAAACCGGCGGGCGATGTCCCAGTAGCTGTTGTAGACCAGCCCGCCATTCGCGCCGATCAGAGCCTCGCGGTTGCGCCGGTACATAGACGGCAGACGGTACCACGAAATGCCGGGCTTCAGATGATGCAGCACATGCAGGTTGTTGTAGAGGAACAAAAACCCGAACAGCTGGCTGTTCTCGACGATCGCGGTGCGCTCCTCGTGCCGTTCGGCGTAGCGGTGTTCAGCATAGGACCGCAACCGCGTCAACGCCGCGCCCAGATAGACGAAACCGAAGAAATAGAGCCAGACCGGCATGCCGCAGATCACCGCGACCCAGAATAGCACGGCGCCGGCACCGATCAGGTGAACCGCCCAGATGCGCGCCCGGCCGGGCTCGCCCGCCCGCAACAGTCGTCCTTCCTGCACCAGGAAGCTTGCCAGCATCACGGCCGGCCCGATCGTCAGCCGCCCAAGCAGCGTCGTGTTCCAGCGCGCAAGCAGCCTGCCTGCGTTGCCCAGCCGCTCCCAGGCCGTTTTGGTCAAATAGGAGGATTCCGGATCCTCGATCGGATCGGTCAGATGCTCGTCGCGGTGATGTTCAAGATGGCTATCACGGTAGATTTCATAGGGCAGCCAGAGCGATAGCGGGATTGCGCCGATGGCATCGTTGATGCGCCGACTGCCGGTCGGATGCCCGTGGATGACCTCGTGCTGCAGCGATCCCTGCCAGGCGATCAGCCAGCCGCCCGCAAGCACCACGGCAAGGATCGGCAGCGACTGCCACCAGAAGGTCAACGCCAGAAAACCGCCATAGATCGCGACGGCAAGAATGACAGTCGGCCACTCCACGCGGCGGGCCGGGATTTTGATGATGTAGGATGGCATATTGGACATGAGCGGCTGTTCCCCGGAAATGAGGAAACTACATCACCACGATCAGTCTAGATAATTAAGTTTATCTATTTTATGGATTAATTGGAAAAAATCCTTCGTTGTCAACCGCATCACCAGTAGCATTCATCCCGCGGCGGCTTCGATTGGTCAAAGAATCAGACCCAGGATGCCGGCGTCTTCGGCAATCGGCCATCCGGATCGACGGCGTCGAGACGTGGCCCGCCCTTTGAATTCCATCGCCACAGCGCCACGCAGGTCCCGCCCGGCGACATGAAGGACGGATAGACGACGCCGTCGAAGCCGCTGGCAAGCAGCCGCTGGCGCAGGTGGTGCGTCTGCGGCACCTCGCCCCTGTCCAGATGCATCCGCCATTCGCAAACATGAATATCGGCCGGCACGGCAAGGCCGGACAGAACGGAGGAATCGGTGAGGTCGGCGAGCGCTGCATCCTTGAGTTCCAGCTGTACGATCAGCGCCGGATGCTGGACGAAACCCTGATTATATTCCGCCCAGGCGGTCGAGAGTTCGCGCGCCGCATAGATCGTCGGCGCGCCGACCGGATTCCAGCGGCCGCCGAACCGGGCTGCCCCCTCACCGGAAAGCGGCGCAAAAGCCCATTGCGGCACGAAGGCGCGCCACAGCGTCAGCGTTGCCCTTGCCTTGCTAGGCATAGATGTCTTGTCAGGCATAGACGCCGGACCGCACCGCCTCGAGATAGGCCAGTACCTTGTCCGATTTGCCTTCGCTCACCAGATCATAAGCGGTCTTGCCGCCCCAGCCGGGGATCGGCTGGTGCTTGAACCAGATGGTCGCGCGGTTCTCGTCTCCGGCCATTTCGCTGGCCATGGCAAGGATACGCACGACGTGGCTCAAGGCATGATCCACCTTGCGCGCCCCGGATTTCGCGTTCAGCGTATTGCGGGCAACGCCGATCAGCCGGGCAAGCTCTGACAAGGTGACGCCGAGCTGCTTGGAGACCCGCTCGGCAGACAGGAACGGCGACTGCCCGTCACCGAACCGGCTTGCCGTCATATCGAAGCTCAACGCTGTCATGACACTTTCCTAACACATCTTGATAAGCACAGTATCAAAATACGCTCAAACTATGCGCATTTCAAGCGCAACCGGCAATCAAAGCGGCGTCACCGGCTTGCGCCACCACGGCTCCCGCTTTTCCAGAAAGGCCGAAATTCCTTCCCGCGCCTCGTCCGTTTCCCAGACATCGGCCAGGCGCTCGACCGTCGCTTCGATGACGGCCCCGGTGATCGGCATCCCCAGCGACCGCGCCAGCGCCTTGGATTGCCCGACGGCCCCGGGCGCCACCTGCAGATAGGGGGCAATCTCCGCCTCGATCGCCGCGTCAAGATCGCCTGACGACACCACGCGCGTCAAAAGGCCCGCCGCCTGTGCTGCCTGCGCATCAAAAATCCTGCCGGACATGAACAAGGGCCGCGCCTGCCCCTCGCCGATCCGCGCCACGACATAGGGGCTGATGGTTGCCGGGATCAGCCCGAGCCGCGTCTCCGTCAAGCCGAACTTGGCCGTATCGGCGGCAATCGCCACATCGGCGATGCACAGCAGGCCGATGCCGCCGCCGAACGCATTGCCGTGAACCCGGGCGATGACCGGCTTCTCCAGATCGTTCAGGGCCTTGAACATCAGCGCCAGCCGCTTGGCCTCCTTCATGCGCTCAACCCGGTCCGCCTCGATCTGCGCCTTCATCCAACCGAGATCACCACCGGCACAAAAGCTTACGCCCTCCGCCGCCAGCACGACGGCCCGGACTGCCGTATCTGCTCCCAGCTGCCCTGCTGCGTTGGTCAGTTCACCGATCATCGTGCCGGACATGGCATTGTGCTTCTCCGGACGGGCAAGCGCCAGCCGCGCCACACCCCTGCCATCGATCTCGATGCGAATGGTCTCGAACGTCATGCCGCGCTCCTCAAACTGCGGGCGAAAGCCGATGCGGCCTCCAGCGCTTCTTCGTCAAGGCCGGTTACGAACCCGCGGTCTCTCACATACCGGTCGACCAGCAGCGTATCGACATTGCCTTTGGCGCCCGGCGCATAGGGACAACCGCCGAGACCACCGACAGAGGCATCGAACACCCGGATGCCCCGGTCGAGCGCCACGCCGATATTGTCGAGCGCGCGGCCGGACGTGTCGTGGAAATGCCCGGCCAGCTTTTCGGCGGGGATCCCCGCGAGCACCGTCGCCAGCATCCGGTCGATCGCTTCCGGCGTGCCCCGGCCGATCGTATCGCCAAGACTGATTTCGTAACAGCCAAGCCTCAGCAACTGCCCCGCGACAGCGGCGGCACTTTCCGGCGCAACGGCGCCGTCATAGGGACATTCCACCACGCAGCTGACATAGCCGCGTACCGCAATTCCCTCACCGCGCGCCGCCTCCGCCACCGGGCGAAACCGCTCGATACTTTCGGCAATCGAGCAATTGATATTGTGCTGTGAAAACCCCTCCGAAGCAGAAGCAAAGATCGCCACCTCGTCTGCGCCTGCCGCCAATGCGGCCTCAAAACCCTTCATGTTGGGCGTCAGAACCGCGTAGCGCACCCCCGGCCGGCGGGCGATCCCGGCCATCACCTCGGCAGCATCGGCCAGTTGCGGCACCCATTTCGGGCTGACGAAGCTCGTCACCTCGATCCGCTCGAAGCCGCAGCCCGACAGCCTGTCGACCAGCCTGATCTTGTCCTGCGTCCCGATCAGGGCCTTCTCGTTCTGAAGCCCGTCCCGCGGTGCCATCTCGACGATGGAAACGCGGCTCGCAGCTCCACTTTTCCCTACCGCCGGCATCACGTTTCCTCGGGCTTCAGCGAAAGAAGGACCGCGCCATCCGCGGTCTGGTCGCCCTCGGCGACAAACAGACTTTCCACCAGCCCGTCGCGGCTGGCCGAAAGCGTCAGCTCCATCTTCATGGCTTCCATGACGATCAGCGCATCACCCTTTAAAACGGCGTCTCCCTCCTTCACGCGCACCAGCTTGACCAACCCCGGCATCGGCGAAAGGAGGCGATCGCTTCCGGCTGTACTTTCCGCTTCGCCGTCCAGCGGATCGGGAACATGAAAGTCAAAGGCACGGCCATCGACAAGCAGTGTAAAACCTTTCGGTATCTCAAGCCGTTGCAGTCTGCTCTGCCGGCCATCCGCCTCGACAAGACAACCGCCGTCCAACCGCCCGGAGATCCTGACGGGAATGACCCGGTTGCTGCCATGGACGGCAAACAGGTCGAGACCGCGCGCTGCGACGCGCAGGATATGGCGCTCGCCGGCATGATCAAGGGTCACCGTGCGCGTTGCCTGCCCCCAAACCTGCCAATGGCCGAGCGACAGCCAGGGGTCACCAGGCGGCGGAATTTGCAAGGCCCCAAGCGACAGAACCCCCGCCAGCGCCAGCACGGTTTCGTCGGGCGCGGCGACCACCGTTAGCGCCGTGACCTCCCGGTCGATCAGCCCGGTATCGGGATGCCCCGCGACGAAATCCGGTTGACGGCTCAGACGGGCGAGGAAATCGAGGTTGTTGGCGACGCCACCGATGTGGCTATTGTCGAGAGCCGCCGCCAGCTGCGCAAGGGCCGCCGCCCGCGTTGTGCCATGCACGATCAGTTTGGCGATCATCGGATCGTAGAACGGGCTGATCCGGTCGCCCTGGCGCACACCGGCATCGACCCRCACGCCGTCCGCCGGGAACCCGACATGCGACAGCGTGCCGGTCGACGGCAGGAAGCCGCGCGCCGGGTCCTCGGCATAGACCCGCGCCTCGAACGCCCAGCCGTCAATCGACAATTCCGACTGCTTCAGCGGCAACGGCTCGCCATTGGCCACCCGCAATTGCCACTCGACCAGGTCGATGCCGGTAATCGCCTCGGTCACCGGATGCTCGACCTGCAGCCGGGTGTTCATTTCCATGAAGAAGAACCGGTCGGGCCAGAGCCCGTCTGAGACATCGGCGATGAATTCGACCGTGCCTGCGCCGCAATAGTCGATGGCCCGCGCCGCCCGCACCGCCGCCTCGCCCATCGCCCGGCGCATTTCCGCCGTCATGCCCGGTGCCGGGGCCTCCTCGATCACCTTCTGATGGCGCCGCTGCAGCGAGCAGTCCCGCTCGAACAGATGCACCGCATTGCCATGCCGGTCGCCAAACACCTGGATTTCGATATGGCGCGGCTTCATCAGGTATTTTTCGATCAGCACCGCGCCATCGCCGAAGGCAGCCTCCGCCTCCCGCCGCGCCGCCTCAAGGGACGCGCCAAAATCCTCGGCGTGGTCGACGCGGCGCATGCCCTTGCCGCCGCCGCCGGCCCGCGCCTTGATCAGCACCGGAAAACCGATGCCGGTGGCCTGTTCATAGAGAAATGCGGCATCCTGATTGTCGCCGTGATAGCCGGGAACCACCGGCACGCCCGATTGCTCCATCAGCACCTTTGCCGCGTCTTTCAGACCCATGGCACGAATGGCGGCGGCCGAAGGCCCGATGAAGGCCATGCCCGCCGCCTCGACGGCTTCGGCAAACTCCGCGTTCTCCGACAGAAAGCCGTAGCCCGGATGGATGGCCTGGGCGCCTGAGCGCTCTGCCGCGGCGATGATGCGCCCGGCATTCAGGTAACTCTCGCTGGCCGCCGCCGCCCCGATGCGAAAAGCTTCGTCCGCCAGCTCGACATGCAGCGCGCCGGCATCCACATCCGAAAAGACCGCGACCGTGCGAATGCCCAGGCGCCGCGCCGTGCGGATGATCCGGCAAGCGATTTCACCGCGATTGGCAACGAGTATCTTCGAAAACATCCGTATGTCCCTGTCTAAAGCATGTCGTGCAAAAGCGTGCAGCAGTTTTGCGACAATGACATGTGTAAAATCAAAGACCTAAAGCGCGAGAAGCGAATCTGAAAGATCGCGACGCGCTTTAGTGAGCAGCGACGACTTCAACCTCGAGCAGCCAGGCCCCGTCAAAGATACCGGCGATCACAACAGTGATCGCAGGCGCCAGGCTTCCCAGATACTCGCCGCGGACTTCGCGGTTGGCCATGGTGTGATGCCGGTCGGCGAGATAGGTCGTCACCTTGACGATATCCGCCTTGGTCATCCCGGCGGCCTTCAGCTGCGCATCGACATTGAGCCATACCTGCCGTGCCTGGGCTTCGAAGCCCGCTGGTACGTTGTCGTCGGAATCCGTCGGGATCTGGCCGCTGACGAAGAGCAGACGCTGGAAATCCTCAAGCCGGACAGCCTGCGAATAACCGCCGCGCGGCTGGGGGGCGTTCTTGGCATTGAAAGCATCACGTTTCATGGTCTTTCTCCTCACATCCTGAACAGGCCAAAACGGGTATCGTCGATCGGCGCGTTGAGGGCTGCCGAAAGGGAAAGCGCCAGCACATCGCGGCTCTTGCGCGGATCGATGATGCCGTCGTCCCATAGCCGCGCCGAAGCATAGAGCGGGTGGCTCTGGGTCTCGAACAGGTTCAGCACCGGCTGCTTGAACTTCGCTTCGTCTTCCTCGCTCCAGGGGCTGCCTGCCCGCTTCAGCGCATCGCCGCGCACCGTTGCCAGCACCCCTGCCGCCTGCTCGCCGCCCATCACCGAAATCCGGCTGTTCGGCCAGGTCCACAGGAAGCGCGGCGAAAAAGCCCGGCCGCCCATGCCGTAGTTACCGGCACCGAAGGAGCCGCCGACCAGCATGGTGATCTTCGGCACCCTGGTCGTCGCCACAGCCGTCACCAGCTTGGCGCCGTGCTTGGCAATACCTTCGGTCTCGTATTTCCGCCCGACCATGAAGCCGGTGATATTCTGCAGGAAAACCAGCGGAATCTTGCGCTGCGAGCAAAGCTCGACGAAATGCGTGCCCTTCAGGGCCGATTCCGAAAACAACACGCCATTGTTGGCGATGATGCCGACGGGAATTCCGTGGATGTGTGCAAAGCCGCAGACCAGCGTCGTGCCATAGCGCGCCTTGAATTCGTCCAGCCGCGATCCATCGACGATCCGGGCGATCACCTCGCGAATATCGTAGGGTGTGCGCAGGTCCAAAGGCACGACCCCGGCAATATCGTCGGGATCGTAGGCCGGCTCTTCCGGCGCCTGCCGCGCGACAGTGGCGATGCTGGAACGGTTCAGGTTGGCAACCGCGCGGCGCGCCAGCGCCAGAGCATGCGCATCGTCGCGGGCGAGATGATCGGCAACGCCCGAAAGCCGCGTGTGCACATCACCGCCGCCAAGATCCTCGGAAGACACCACTTCGCCCGTTGCAGCACGTACCAGCGGCGGCCCGGCGAGGAAGATCGTGCCCTGCCCCTCGACGATGATCGCCTCGTCCGACATCGCCGGCACATAGGCGCCGCCCGCCGTGCACGATCCCATGACGACGGCGATCTGCGGAATTCCCGCCGCCGACATATTGGCCTGATTGTAGAAGATACGGCCGAAATGGTCGCGGTCGGGAAAAACCTCGTCCTGGTTCGGCAAGTTGGCGCCGCCGGAATCGACCAGATAGATGCAGGGCAGGTTGTTCTCCGCCGCGATCTCCTGCGCCCGCAAGTGCTTCTTCACCGTCATCGGATAGTAGGTGCCACCTTTGACCGTCGCATCGTTGCAGACGATCATGCAGTCGCGCCCGGACACACGTCCGATGCCCGTGACCAGCCCCGCCCCCGGCGCCTCGCCCTTGTAAAGCCCATGCGCCGCGGTCATGCCGACTTCCAGAAACGGCGTCGCCGTATCGATCAGCTGCGCCACACGCTCGCGCGGCAGCATCTTGCCGCGGCTGACATGACGCTCGCGCGCCACCTCGCCGCCACCGCCGGCAGCCAGCGCCGCCGCCTCCTCGATAACACGCATCGCCTCCGCCATCGCCGTGCTATTGGCCCGGAATGTTTCCGAAGACGTGGTAACTTGCGATTTCAGAACGGCCATTCATCCCCCCGACCAAACATCCTGCAGAGTTTCACCCGTCGCGCTCAAGCCGTTTCACCAAAAAGCTCCCTGCCGATCAGCATACGCCGTATTTCCGAGGTCCCGGCGCCGATTTCGTACAGTTTCGCGTCCCTCAGCAGCCGGCCGGCCGGATAGTCGTTGGTGTAGCCGTTGCCGCCCAGCACCTGGATGGTTTCGAGCGCCAGCGCCGTTGCCCGTTCCGCCGCGTAGAGAATGCAGCCGGCCGCATCCTTGCGCGTCGTCTCGCCGCGATCGCAGGCGGCGGCCACGGCATAGACATAGGCGCGTGCTGCATTCATCGTCACATACATGTCGGCGATCTTGCCCTGCATCAGCTGGAACTCCCCGATCGGCTGGCCGAACTGCTTTCGCTCATGCAGATAGGGGAGTCCAACGTCGAGGCAAGCCGCCATGATCCCGAGCGGCCCGGCCGACAGGACGACGCGCTCGTAATCGAGACCCGACATCAGGATGCGCACGCCGCCACCGAGGCTTCCCAGCACGTTTTCCTCCGGTACCTCGCAATCGCTGAAGATCAGTTCGCAGGTATTGGAGCCGCGCATGCCGAGCTTGTCGAGCTTCTGGCCGGTCGAAAATCCGGCAAACCCCTTTTCGACCAGAAATGCGGTAATGCCGCGCGGCCCGGCGTCCGGATCGGTCTTGGCGTAGACGACCAGAACGTCGGCGTCCGGCCCGTTGGTGATCCACATCTTGTTGCCGTTGAGCACATAGCGGCCGTCGCGCTTGTCGGCCCGAAGCTTCATCGACACGACATCGGAGCCGGCACCCGGCTCGGACATTGCCAGTGCGCCGACATGCTCGCCGGAAATCAGCTTCGGCAGATATCGGGCCTTCTGGGCATCGGAGCCATTGCGGTTGATCTGATTGACGCAGAGATTGGAATGAGCGCCATAACTCAAGGCCACCGATGCCGACGCCCGGCTGATCTCCTCCATCGCCACGCAATGGGCGAGATAACCAAGGCCGATGCCGCCGTAATCCTCGCCCGCCGTGATCCCGAGCAGACCGAGATCGCCCAGCTCGCGCCAGAGCGGCATCGGAAAGCTGTTGTTCCGGTCGATATCGGCCGCCTGCGGCGCAATACGCTCGCTGGCAAACCGCCGCACGGTTTCGCGCAGAGCCTCAATCTCTTCGCCCAAGTCGAAATTCAAGCCGCCAGAATACATCGGGCCTCCTCCCTGTCGGATCACGCTGCCTGAACGGAAGGAAAAGGACGATATGCCTCCCGGCCCGCAAAGGGCCGTCATGGATATCTGCGTTCCTCCCCACACAGCAGCCGCTGCAAGACGCCGATGCCGCGGACTCCTCTCCACCGCACCGGTACCGATTTTCGAGACTAACACACCCGCACAACAATTTCCGAACCAAGACAGGAGCTTGCGCGCATGATTTGCAAAAAAATGCGCCGGAAACCCGCTCGGTTGAGGTGGCAACCGCGAAGCTGAGCGGACAATAGCGCCTATCCCGTGCCGGGAATGATCGCGATTGCCCTTGCGCGAAACGCCGGCAGTCTCCAAGACGGGATGAGAACAATCGGCAGCGGGCAGTTCATGACGGGAAAACAGATCGCAATCATCGGCGGCGGGCCGGCGGGCCTGATGGCGGCGGAGGTTCTGTCACTGTCCGGCCATGCGGTCTCGGTCTATGACGGCATGCCGACATTCGGGCGGAAATTCCTGCTCGCCGGCAAATCCGGCCTCAACATCACCCATTCAGAGGACTATCAGCGCTTCGCCGTCCGTTTTGGCTCAGCGTCGGAGCGCCTGCGCACGGCGCTGGACGCCTTCACGCCACAAGATGTGCGAACCTGGGCATCCGGTCTGGGGACAGAAACCTTCACCGGCACATCCGGCCGCGTCTTCCCGACCGTCATGAAGGCCTCGCCGCTGCTGCGCGCATGGCTTAGACGGCTGGAGGCGCAGGGCGTCAAGCTCGTGACACGTCATCGCTGGACGGGCTTTGCCGATCACGGCCTCGTCTTAGAAACCCCGGATGGAACGATAACCGTCCGCAGCGACGCAACGCTGCTTGCCCTTGGCGGCGCCAGCTGGCCGCGCCTGGGCGCCGATGGCAGCTGGATCCCGCTTTTGAGCGAAAAGGGCGTCGAGATCGCCGGCCTCCAGCCCGCCAATTGCGGCTTCGATGTCGATTGGAGCGATGTCTTCAGGGACCGCTTTGCCGGTGCACCGCTGAAATCCGTAACGACCACGTCGGATGCCGGCACCTTTCCGGGCGAATTCGTCATCTCCCGCCACGGCATCGAAGGCAGCCTTGTCTATGCCCATTCCGCAGCCCTTAGGGAGGGGCTGTCGCGGCAGGGCCATGCAACCCTGTTTGTCGATCTTGCTCCCGGCCGCAGCATCGAGCGCCTGGCAAAAGACCTTTCGCGGCAGGATGGGAAAATCAGCCTCTCCAATCGCCTGCGCAAGGGCGCCGGTCTCGAAGGCGTCAAAGCCGCGCTGGTGCGGGAATGCGGCTCTCAGACCATTCTCAATGATCCAGCCCAACTGGCGGGACTGATCAAGGCGCTCCCTATCCCCATCGCCCGGCCCCGGCCCATCGCCGAGGCAATCTCCTCGGCAGGCGGCATTCGCTTCGATGCTCTTGACGACTTCTATATGCTGAAAGCCCTGCCGGGCGTCTTTACCGCCGGAGAAATGCTGGACTGGGAGGCGCCGACCGGCGGCTATCTGCTGACAGCCTGCTTCGCCACCGGGCGGGCGGCGGCACGGGGAATCGACCGCTGGCTATCGGATGCGGCCCGAGCGTAAACTGACGGCTTCAGTTTGAGCGCTCCGCCGTTCGCGTCGGCAGCTGGTCGATCAGATCGAAGATCGTTTCAGGCGTAACCACCTCGCCGGAACGAAATTTGACCGCTCCGTCCTTGCCAACCAGGATGAGGGCAAAAAACCCGTCAGTGACGTCCAGATCGTAGCGGATTGCGTAGCAGTTGAGATCGTATTGCGGCCCGAACAGTGCCCTCACATCCTGCTGCCCGACCTCCAGCACGATAATGTCGCGCTCGCGCAGGCCCTCCGCTTGTGCAAGCAGCATATTTGCCTGACGCGCGGCGTCCGCATGCTCCTTGTCGGGGAAAATGACCAGAACCCGGTAGCGCCATTCGAAATCGGCAAGACTCATTCCACCCTGTTGCGGATCGACGTCGATGCCCAAGACTCCGGCGGCCAATGACTTCAACATCGCCTTCATCCTCTGCCGTTAAACCCATAAGGATGCTAACTGGCAACCCGGCCTTTGGTTCCGAACTTTTCGCGGTGATAGCCGTATGAATGCCGCTGGTTGGAAGACAAGCTATCCCCCGTCCGTCATTGCACCAAAATCGCCCGGAAATCGTTGACATTTGTGCCCGTCGGCCCCGGCTTGAAAATATCGCCGACGGCATCAAAAGCGGTCCAGGCGTCATTGTGGTCGAGCAGGGCCGCGCCATCGACACCGGCCTTGGCAAGGCGTGCAACACTCGTCCCGTCGGCAAACGCGCCGGCATTGTCCTCGGACCCGTCGATGCCGTCGGTATCGGCAGCAAGCGCCGATATGCCGTTGGCACCATCGATCCCCAAGGCTAACGACAAAAGGAATTCGCTGTTGCGCCCGCCCTTGCCCTTGCCCCGGATGGTTACCGTCGTCTCGCCTCCGGAAAGAATAACCACGGGCTTGCGGAAAGGCCTGTTGCGGACGGAAACCTCGCGGGCAATCGCTGCATGCACGCGCCCGACCTCCCGAGCCTCGCCTTCCATCGCATCGGACAGGATGACCGCCTCGACACCGGCTGAACGGGCGAGATCGGCCGCAGCCTCAAGAGAAACAGCAGCCGAGGCGACAAGCCGGACCTCGTTGCGGCGAAATTCCCGGTCGGCCGGATTTGGAGCGGCGGATGCATCGCTGCGGATGAACGCCATCACCTTTTCCGGCAATTCCAGCCGGTAACGTTCGATAAGACGCAGGGCATCATCGCGGGTGCTGCCGTCCGGAATGGTCGGCCCCGAGGCCACCAGCGCCGGATCGTCGCCGGGAATGTCGGATACAACCAGCGACACGACCCGGGCAGGCCAGGCCGCAGCCGCGAGCCGCCCGCCCTTGATGCCCGACACATGTTTGCGGATCGCATTCATCGCACTGATCGGTGCGCCCGATGCCAGCAGCGCCCGGTTGACCGCAATCTCGTCGTCCAGCGTCAGGTCACCGGCCGGCAACGGCAACAGCGCCGAGCCGCCACCGCAGATCAGCGCCACCACCAGATCGTCTTCGCCAAGGCCGCTGACCTCCTGAAGCAACCGGCGCGACGCCTTAAGCCCATTGTCGTCCGGAAGCGGATGCGATGCCTCCAGCACCTCGATCCGCTCGCAGCGTGCACCATATCCGTAGCGTGTCACGACGGCACCGGTCAGCGGACCGTCCCACAACCGTTCGAACACCTGCGCCATCTGGGCAGCACCCTTGCCCGCACCGATCACCACGGTGCGGCCCTTCGGTTTTGCCGGCAGATTGGCAGCCAGCACCTTGGCCGGATCGGCGGCGGCGACCGCCGCATGAAACAGTGTTTCCAGCAAGGTTTTGGGGTCGTCGATCACGGCCATGTCTTTTTCCTCATTCATGAAAAAGACCGGGCAGCCCTCCTCCTGGCTGCCCGGTCCTGTCGTCAGGCGACCGCGTGGTTAGCCATGCGTTCGAGCGCCTTGACGAGGCCTGAGTGATCGAGGCCGGCGTCGCCGTTGGCAGCGCAACTGTTGAACAGTTCCTGCGTTGCCGCCGTGTTCGGCAGCGAGATGCCGAGCGCCTTTGCCCCCTGCAGCGCCAGATTGAGGTCCTTCTGGTGCAGCGAAATGCGGAAGCCAGGCTCGAAGGTACGCTTGATCATCCGGTCGCCATGCACTTCCAGGATGCGCGACGAGGCAAAGCCGCCCATCAGGGCTTCGCGAACCCGCGCCGGATCGGCACCGGCCTTGGATGCAAACACCAGCGCTTCGGAAACCGCTTCGATGGTCAGCGCGACGATAATCTGGTTGGCAACCTTGGTCACCTGCCCGTCGCCGCAATCGCCGACCAGCGTGATGTTCTTGCCCATCAGCTTGAACAGCGGCAGCGCCCGTTCGAAGCTTTCTTCGGTGCCGCCCGCCATGATCGACAGCGACGCATTCTTGGCACCGACTTCGCCGCCGGAAACCGGCGCGTCCATGTATTCGGCACCCGTCTCGCGGACCTTTTTGGCAAACTCCTTGGTCTCGATCGGCGAGATCGAGCTCATGTCGATGACCAATTTGCCCTTCGACAGGCCGGAAGCGACGCCGTTTTCACCGAACAGCACATCCTTCACATCCGGCGTGTCCGGCAGCATCAGGATGGTGATATCGACCTTTTCCGCCAGCGCCTTCGGGGTTTCTGCAAACTGCAGGCCGTTGTCGAGGAGTTCCTGCTTCGGCGCGATGTGGAATTTCGAGGTAACGACGGTGTGGCCGGCATCCTGCAGGTGGCGCGCCATCGGCGTGCCCATGATCCCCAGTCCGATAAAACCGATTGTAGCCATGATGCTTAACTCCTGATCTTGATGATGTCTGCGCTGTGGGCGGATTTGGCGGCGGCAAGCCAGCCGAGCCCTTCGGATGTCGTGGTGCGCGGCTTGTATTCGCAGCCGATGAAGCCGTCGTATCCCGCCGCGTCCAGCGCCTCGAAGACGAAGGGATAGTTGATCTCGCCGGTGCCGGGTTCGTTACGGCCGGGATTGTCGGCCAGCTGCACATGGGCGATTCTTCCCTGATGCTTCTTGAACGTGCCGATCAGCTCGCCCTCGGTGCGCTGCTGGTGGTAGAGGTCGTACTGGATGAACAGGTTGTCGCTGCCGACATCAGCGATGATCGACGCTGCCTGCTCCACCGTGTTGAGGTAGAAGCCGGGAATATCGAACCGGTTGATCGGCTCGATCAACAGCCGGATGCCATGTTTGCCCAGTTCGTCCGCTGCCAGCCTGAGATTGGCAACGAAGGTGGCCCGCAACACCTCGTCAGACACCCCAGCCGGCGCAATACCGGAGAGGCAGTTGATTTGGGTGCAGCCGAGTGCGGTTGCATAATCGATGGCAGAGGCGACGCCGCGGCGGAATTCGTCGATCCGGTCGGGCAGGACGGCGATGCCGCGCTCCCCGGCAGCCCAGTTGCCGGCCGGCAGGTTATGCAGCACCTGCGTCAGGCCGTTGACCTCGAGCGCTGCCTTCAGCGCCTTGGCGTCGAAATCATAGGGGAAGAGGTATTCAACCGCCGTGAACCCGGCCTTGGCGGCCAGCGCGAACCGGTCGAGGAACGGCACTTCGTTGAAAAGCATGGTCAGGTTTGCCGCAAACTTGGGCATGGGAAGTCCTCCGTATTTTCTATCAGTCGAGCAGCGCCATGGTTGCGGTCGGGGCATCTTCGCCGCGCTCGGCGAGTTCCTCGAACTCGACCACCGCATTGATGTCGGCGCCCATCGAGATATTGGTGACGCGCTCAAGGATGAACTCGATGACAACGGGCACCTGGTGCTCGTCCATCAGGTCTTTGGCCCTCGAAAACGCCTCCTGAAACTCGTTCGGGCTCCTGACCCGGATGGCCTTGCAGCCCAGACCTTCGGCCACCGCGACGTGATCGACGCCATAACCCTTCTCCGCGTCACCGGAGGCGTTGATGTTGTCGAAGGCGAGGCTGACCTCGAAATCCATGTTCAGCCCGCGTTGCGCCTGGCGGATGAGGCCCAGATAGGAATTGTTCACGACCACATGCAGGTAAGGCAGCTTGTGCTGGGCGCCGACGGCCAGTTCCTCGATCATGAACTGGAAATCATAGTCGCCCGAAAGCGCCACGATCGGCCGGTCCGGGTCGGCAGCGCGCACGCCGAGCGCTGCGGGCAGCGTCCAGCCGAGCGGTCCGGCCTGGCCGCAATTGATCCAGTTGCGCGGCTTGTAGACATGCAGGAACTGCGCACCGGCGATCTGGCTGAGACCGATGGTCGAGACATAGCAGGTGTCGCGGCCAAACGCCTTGTTCATCTCCTCGTAGACGCGCTGTGGCTTCAGCGGCGTCTGGTCGAAGTGCGTCTTGCGCAGCATCGTGCGTTTGCGCGCGCGGCATTCTTCCGCCCAGCCCGACCAATCCTTCAGCTTGCCCGCCGTCTTCCATTCGGTGGCGACATCGAGGAACAGCTTGAGTGCTGCGCCCGCATCCGAGACGATGCCGAAATCGGGTGCGAAGACGCGGCCGATCTGGGTCGGCTCGATATCGACATGCACGAACTTGCGGCCTTCCGTATAGGTCGGGACGTTGCCGGTATGGCGGTTGGCCCAGCGATTGCCGACGCCGAGCACGAAGTCGGAAGCGAGCATGTTGGCGTTGCCGTAGCGATGCGAGGTCTGCAGCCCGCACATGCCGGCCATCAGCGGATGATCGTCAGGGATCGTGCCCCAGCCCATCAGCGTCGGGATGACCGGAATGCCGGTGATCTCGGCGAATTCGGTGAGCAGGTCGGACGCGTCGGCGTTGATGATGCCACCGCCGGCGACGATCAGCGGACGCTCCGCTTCGTTCAGCATGGCGATCGCCTTTTCGGCCTGCGCCCGCGTCGCGGATGGCTTGTAGGCGTCAAGCGGCGCGTAGGTGTCGATATCGAATTCGATCTCGGCCAGCTGCACGTCGACCGGCAGGTCGATCAGCACCGGACCGGGACGGCCCGAGCGCATCAGGTGGAACGCCTTCTGGAAGACGAATGGGACCAGAGCCGGCTCCATGACGGTGACCGCCCATTTGGTCAGCGGCCCGGCGATCTTGGCGATATCGACGGCCTGGAAATCTTCCTTGTCGAGCCGGGCGCGCGGCGCCTGGCCGGTGATGCACAGGATCGGAATCGAGTCCGCGGATGCCGAATAAAGTCCGGTGATCATGTCGGTGCCGRCCGGGCCCGAGGTACCGATGCAGACGCCGATATTGCCGTGCTTGGCGCGGGTATAGCCTTCCGCCATGTGCGAGGCACCCTCGACATGCCGCGCCAGGATATGGCGTACCGAGCCGCGCGCCTTCAGCGCCGAGTAAAAGGGATTGATCGCCGCTCCCGGAACCCCGAAGGCGCAATCGACGCCTTCCTTCTCCAGAACCAGAACCGCCGCATCGACTGCGCGCATTTTCGCCATGACTATTCCTCCATCGTGTGAGGATCATAGTAGTCCGATTTCTCCACCGCGCAATCGCATAATGGAAATCAATCCCATCATGTGGAAATAAACATTTTCAACGAAATCGGCATAAATGGCGTCGCCCGAACGCCCCAAAACACCGAATGTATCCCAAGGCGGTTCCGCTTCGAGGAACTATGCAATATGTCATGGACCATGAGACGACATGGAGCCGATATGCGCGACAAGCCGCAACCATCAAGACAGGATCAATTGCGCGCCAAGCCCGGCCGAAAGGCCGCCGAAAACGCCGCTCCCTCCTCCGTGCAGGTGCTCG
Organism: Pararhizobium sp. P1_E7; assembly: GCF_056405855.1. Classification (NCBI taxonomy): domain Bacteria; kingdom Pseudomonadati; phylum Pseudomonadota; class Alphaproteobacteria; order Hyphomicrobiales; family Rhizobiaceae; genus Pararhizobium; species Pararhizobium sp. P1_E7. The sequence continues at coordinate 39,696 of NZ_JBFUBH010000027.1, forward strand.
ACCGCAGCCTGAAGCTGCTCGATCTCGTGGCATCGTCGGATGGCGCAGCGCTCACCGACCTGTCCGACCAGTCCGGCATGGCGCCATCCACCGTCCACCGTCTGCTCACCTCACTTGCCAATCACGGCATGGTCACCCACGATGCCGAGACCGGTGCATGGATCATCGGACTGAAGGCCTTCGAGATCGGTAACGCCTTCCTGCGCTTCCGCAAGCTCGGCACGATCAGCCGCCCTTTCCTGAAACAGCTGATGGAGCACTCGGGCGAAACCGCCAATATCGGCATCGAGGACGGGGGCGACGTCGTCTTCATCTCGCAGGTCGAAAGCCACGCCCCGATGCGCGCCTTCTTCCGCCCCGGCCGCCGGGGTCCCATCCATGCTTCAGGCATCGGCAAGGCCATCCTCTCCACCTGGGACAACGCCCGGATCGAGCGCCTGCTCTCGCCGCGCCCGCTCACCGGTTTCACGGAGAAGACCCGCGACACCCTGTCCAAGCTTTTGGCCGATATCGAAACCATCCGCAGCCGTGGATGGTCGATCGACGACGAGGAACACACACTCGGCATGCGCTGCCTCGCTGCCCCGATCTTCAACGAATATGGCGAAGCGATCGCCGGGATTTCAGTGTCGGGGCCGGCGGTCAGGTTGCCTGACGAGACGCTGGCGGCACTCGGGCCGGTGGTCAAGACTGCTGCCGACGGGGTAACGCAGGCGATGGGGGGACGAATGCCTGCCGAACTTCCGGGAAAAATTGGCTCGTAATCACGCTGTGGGTGCAGTCAGCGTAAGCGGATTTTTCGATCCCCTTGCGACCGGCAGGCCCAATCCCGTCCGGTGTCGTTCCTGTGCTGGCAACAGACCTGACACCGGAAGCTGAGGCCCTTTAACCCCGCGCCACCCACCGGTGCCAATCCTCTTCGCTGCCATGGAAGACGTTGAGGTCGATCCTGCCTTCGACACCGTGCGAAAGTCCCGAGCCCGAATATTGCCAGAACAGCCATTTGCGGCCCGGATAGACTTGTGAGGGGTGGGCGGCAACCGAGCGGAGCCAGAAGGGATGGTTGGGGAACTCGCCCCTCAGGTTGTCGCGATAGAAATCCGGGGCCGTGTAGATCACCGGGCGCTTGCCGTAGTGACGCTCCAGCTTGTCCATGAACACCTGCATCTTCTCCAGCACGTTTTCGCGCGAGACGCGCCGCTTGCAGCTCGACTCGCCGTTATATTCGACGTCGATCACCGGCGGCAGCGCATCGGGGTCGCGCGGCACGTTGCGGATGAACCAGTCGGCCTGTTCGCCGGCGGTGCGGCACCAGTAGAAGAAGTGATAGGCGCCGCGCTTCAGCCCGGCATCCTTGGCCCGCTTCCAGTTCTTCTTGAACATCGGGTCGAGATGGTCGCCGCCGTCGGTCGCCTTGATATAGGCGAAGTTCGCCCCTTGCGTGCGCAGCTTCTCCCAATCGATATCGCCCTGCCAGCGTGAAATATCAACGCCGTGCACGGCCAGTTTGCGCGGCGAAGCCTTGCCGAAATTGATCGGATGCGCATCGCGGAACTGGCGGCTGTAGATTTGCGCGCGCCGCGTCCGCGTTTCGCCGCCTGCCGGGTTTTCCGGAATGGCCATCGCCACCGGCCGCTCCGCCGGAACCGCCATGCCTTCGGTCGTCACTGCCTCAAAGGCCTGCGGCTGCGGCACCTGCCCGGCCCAGGCCAGTTGTTCTGGATGATTTTCAGCCTGCGCGATCACAGCGCCGACATCGGCGACCGGTACCGGGGCCTGCACGACGGAACTGGTCGTCTCCTTCGACGGCAGCCCGGCCACAAGGCTTTCCGGCCCGGAACTGGATGTGCAGCCCGCCACAAGAAGGCAGGCAAGAAGGATCGCTGGAACAGCCGGTAAACGCATAGGAACCCGCACGCAAAACAAAAAACAGGCGGCATCCGCCCCACTGGCATCAATTCCTAACGGAAAATTACCAACAAAGATTAAATTCGACCTTTCTTACGGACGAAGGGTGCGGGGCGGCCGGGAGAAGGCTGTCAATACGGTCCTCATTCGACTGCGCTCCCCCGGGTGCCCTCCCCGTCATGTCTGCCCTTGTGGCGGTCATGTGGCGGCAACCCAGCCGCGCCGCACGGCCCCCTGCCCCGTCATCCTCGGGTCAAGCCCGAGGATGACGCAGGGCGATCGGTGCCTCCTCAGTGCCGAGCCATTCATGTGATCAGCTCCGGTATTGGCGAGCGATACCGACCTGCTTTCGTTGAGCGTCAAGCACTTATCGCTCCCACCCCGCCGGCGATCGCTGCCCTCACCACACCAAAAAGATCATCCCCGCAAATCCCCGCCGTCAAAACATGTGCCATCATTCCCAGCGTTCCGTCATTGGATACGCTGCCAGGCGTGGCAGTGAGACGGAGCCGGTGCCGGGTGAAGGACAGACGTAAGCCTTTGCCCGGTGGATGGTCAGAAAATGGTTTCCCTCTCGCCTGCAAAATGGCGGGGCGTGCCTGTGAGGCACACATGAGGACCGGCAACTGGGCTTGCGATCAGCAAATCCTGTCGTGGCGCGGCGGCGAAAACCGTCAGTCCACCCCGTCTAAAAGGGTGCCGCCATCCCCGCAGAGAAACCGGAGTTGCCCATCGACCAACACTGAACGGGGCGCTGGAAGGCGTCACATAAACTAACTTAGTCACGGCACTTTCCAGCGCCCCGGCCAAGTCAGTGAATGCAAGCAAACCCACGGCGGATTTTCCGGGCGTGGCTGAACGTGTTGAGGGTACCGCGATCTCCCTCTTCTCGCCAGCGGGGAGAAGGTGGCCCAACGGGCCCCTGCGTGATCCACAACCGGATCCGACATCTGCAAGTCGTACCACTGCCCGCATAAACTCAGCGCGAGAAAAATAACCCGCCCGCGACTGCGCTCCGGCCCTCCCCTCTCAAGGGGAGGGCTTAGTCATCACGCCGTTTCCAGCGCCCGCGCCCCGGCACCGGCCTTGCGCTTCTTCATCGCCTTGCCCGCCACATACACCTCGGAAACGCAGCGGTCGTCGCCCATCGTCTGCAGGATGAACAGCTCGTCGGTCAGCGATTTTGCCGTGCGCATCCGCAGCTCCATCGCCGATTTGCCGCTGGAATCGAGCACAACGATATCGGCATCGGCGCCCACATGCAGCGAACCGATGCGGTCCTGAAGACCCAGCGCCCGGGCATTGCCGAGCGTCATGCGGTAGAAGGAATTGAGCGGCGACAGGCGCTGGCCCTGCAGATGCAGCACCTTGTAGGCCTCGTCCATCGTCTCCAGCATCGAGAAGCTGGTGCCCGCCCCGACATCGGTCGCCACCGACCAGCGGGCGCCGAGCCTGTCGAACCGGTCGCGGTCGAACAGGCCCGAACCGAGGAAGAGATTGGAGGTCGGGCAGAACACGCCGACCGCGCCGGTTTCCGCCAGCACCGAAATCTCCCGGTCGCTCAGATAAATGCAGTGCCCGAGCAGCGTCTTGTCCGTCAAAAGATCATAGCGGGCATAGATGTCGGTATAGTCCTTGGCATCCGGATAGAGCGAGGTGGCAAAGGCGATCTCGTCCTTGTTTTCCGACAGATGCGTCTGCACGTAGCAATCGCGGTGCTCGGCGACCAGTGCCTGGCTCATCTCCATCTGCTCCGGCGTCGAAGTAATGGCAAAGCGCGGGCTGATTGCATAATGCGCCCGGCCCCGGCCATGCCATTTGCCGATCAGCCGCTTGGTCTCGTCATAACCCTTTTGCGGCGTGTCGCGCAGCGCGTCCGGCGCATTGCGGTCCATCATCACCTTGCCGCCAACCATCAGCATGCCGCGCTGTTCGGCAGCGGTGAAATAGGCATCGACGCTTTGCGGATGCACCGAACAGTAGGCAACCGCCGTCGTCGTTCCGTTCGCCAAAAGCTCGTCCATGAAGCGCCCGGCGATGAACGCCGCGTGTTCCGGCTCGGCGAATTTCTGCTCCTCGACGAAAATATAGGTGTTCAGCCATTCGAGCAGCTGCGCGCCATAGGACGCGATCGCCTGGGTCTGCGGAAAATGCAGGTGCGTGTCGATCAGCCCGGGCAGGATCAGATGCGGCCGGTGGTCGGCCACCTCAACGCCGGCACCGGCGGCCTTGCTGATTTCCGCATAATCGCCGACGGCAGCGATCTTGCCACCCCGCACCAGAACCGCCCCATCGTCCACGGTCAGGTAGGATGCGGTATCATCGATACCCTTGGGCTCATCGATGAAGGTGAGGACGCGTCCACGGATCAGGAGTTCGCTCATTGGGTTTTTCCTCCGTTCATAACGGTCTCGTACCAGGCGACCAGAAGCTTGCGTTCATCGTCGGTCACCGCGGTCACATTGGCTGGCGGCATTGCATGCGAGCGTCCGGCCTGCAGGTAGATTTCCCGCGCATGCGCGGCGATCTCAGCATCGCTTTCCAGCACCACGCCCTTCGGCGGCTTGATCATGCCCTCCCAGCCCGGCTCCTTGGCATGGCACATGGCACAGCGGCCAAGGATGGTGTCGCGCACCTTCGGAAAGGCTTCAGCGGCAACAAAGGGCTGCTGGGCTGCCGAGACCTGTTCCGGCTCGCCGGTCAGGATTTTCGGTACGGTCGAAAGCCACATGATGACGATGAACAGGAGCACGGTGGCAAGCCAGGTCCAGGTCGGATTGCCGGCATTGGCGTGGCGGGTGTTGAAATAATGCCGGATCGTCACGCCCATCAGGAACACCAGCGAGGCGATGATCCAGTTGAACTGAGTGCCGAAAGCCAGCGGATAATGGTTCGACAGCATCAGGAACAGGACCGGAAGCGTCAGATAGTTGTTGTGCGTCGAGCGCTGCTTGGCGATCTTGCCGTATTTCGCATCCGGCGTGCGGCCGGCGATCAGGTCGGCGACAACGATGCGCTGGTTCGGCATGATGACGGCGAACACGTTCGCCGACATGATCGTCGCCGTGAAGGCACCGAGATGCAGGAAGGCGGCCCGGCCGGTGAACAGCTGCGTATAGCCCCAGGCAACCGCGACCAGGATGAAGTAGAGCGCCACCATCAGCCGCGTGTTGTCATTGCCGAAGGGCGATTTGCAGATCAGGTCGTAGATGATCCAACCGAAAGCAAGCGAGGCGAGCGAGATGCCGATGGCGACCGGTTTGGAGACATCCAGCACATTCGGATCGATCAGATAGAGATCGGCACCGGCATAATAGACCAGACACAGCATGCCGAAGCCGGAAAGCCAGGTGACATAGCTCTCCCATTTGAACCAGATCAGGTGTTCCGGCATGTTGGACGGCGCCACCAGGTATTTCTGGATGTGGTAGAAGCCACCGCCATGCACCTGCCACTCCTCGCCATGGGCGCCGGCCGGAAGATCCGGCCGCTTGCGCAGGCCAAGATCGAGCGCAACGAAATAGAACGACGAGCCGATCCAGGCGATGGCGGTGATGACGTGGAGCCAGCGGACGGCAAAGGTCAGCCAGTCCCAGGCAATGGCGTATTCATACATATGGGCTCTCCCCCTGTTTGGGAGAGTTCTGCCACTGCGCGATATCAACCGAAATGCCGGTTAATCCCCAACACTTTCAAAAAAAACTATAAGATCGCCCCCGATGCCGTTCGATTCGCAATGTGATAGAAGAGCCTCATGTCCTATCTCGATAACATCCGCGTCTTTGTCCGCGTCGTCGAACTCGGTACGCTCTCGTCGGCCGGCCGCGACCAGCGGGTGACGCCTGCCGTCGCCAGCAACCGCATCAAGGAGCTGGAGCGGCATCTGGGCGTGCGGCTGTTCAATCGCACGACGCGCAAGCTGTCGCCGACCGAACATGGCCGCGTGTTCTATCAGGGTGCCGTCAAGATCATCGAGGCGGTCAACGAGGCGGAAAGCGCCATTGCCGATCTTTCGCACAATCCGAAGGGCTCGCTCAGGATCACCGCCCCGCTCGGCATCGGCCGGCGGCTGATCGCATCGGGCATTCCTGAATTCCACGATCGGTATCCGGATATCGAGGTGCGCCTGCGCCTCTCCGACCACAATGTCGATATCTTGAGCGAAGGCGTCGATGTTGCCTTCAAGCTCGGGGTTCTCGAGGATTCCAACCTGCGCATGCGCGGCATCCTCAACTGTGTGCGCGTCGTCTGTGCCGCCCCCGCCTATCTCGAAAAACGCGGCACGCCGGAAACGCCGGATGCCCTGATCGACGACAAGCACGACTGTTTGCTTTTGCGCTATCCCGGCTCGAAGGAATATTACTGGACCCTGCAGACGCCTGATGGCACCACCCGCAAACTGGAAATCGGCGGCCCCTACGATTCCGACGATGGTGACGTCCTGACCCAATGGGCGCTCGAAGGCCGGGGCATCATCAACAAGCCGTTGTTCGAAGTGAAAAGCTATCTGAACAACGGCACCCTGGTCGAGATCCTCAAGGACACCCCGCCCGCCAGCGTCCAGCTCGCGGCGATCTATCCGCACAAGCGCTTTCAGGACCCGAAGGTCCGGCTGATGATCGATTTCATGGCCGAACGCTGTCAGCGGATGATCGGCAAGATGCTGGAGTAGCGCTATGGAATGAGGACGACCTTTCCGGTCGTCCGGCGCGCCTCCATGGCGCGATGGGCTTCCGCAGCTGCCTCAAAGGGATACCGGCCACCTTTCGGCATCTTGATCCTGCCTTGAAGCGCGTGGTCGAAAAGTTCGTTGAGATCGGCCGGAACATTTCCAGGCGTCAGCAACGGCAGGAGGGCGAACCCCTTCAAGGACTGGTTTTTCGACATCATCTGGTCGACCCTCTCCGCTGTGAGCTGTAAGCGGCCCATGGCACCGAAGACAAGCTCGCCACCGGGTGAGAGAAGGTCGGGCAATGTCGCGCCCAGTTCCCCGCCGCCGAAGTCGAAGATCAGATCGACACCGTCGCCGATGGCGGGACGAGCAAGTGACAACCGATCCGGCTGCGCATATTCGATCGCGGCATCCGCACCCAGGGACAGTGCGAGAGTCCGTTTTTCCGGTGTACTCGCTGCAGCAATGATCTCTGCCGCGCCACCGGCTTTCACCAACTGTAGCAGAAGGGAGCCGACACCCCCGGCGGCGGCAGGAACGAGCACGCGTTTGCCGGCAACGAGACTTCTGCGGACGGCATGCAGCGCAGTCAGGCCCTGGATCATCAAGGACACCGCCGCTTCAAGAGACAATCCATCGGGCACCGCCACGGCAGCTTCCGCCGGAATAGCGACATATTCCGCGCAGCCGCCGAATCCCAGACCGAATGCGAACATCGGCACTGCGACCCGCATGCCGGCCACTGGCCAGGTCACACCCTCCCCCAATGCTTCCACCGTTCCGGCGATTTCGACGCCCGGTACCATCGGCAGCTGCGGCGTGACCACATAGCGATCTGCCCGCATCAGCACTTCGAAATAGTTGAGGCCAACCGCCGCGACACGGATCAGGACCTCGCCTTTGCCCGGTTGAGGCCGCGGTATATCAGCGATCTCAAGAACCTCGGGTCCACCGAATTGGCGATATTGAATGGCTTTCATGCTCTTCGGCTCCTGCATTGCAAATGTGCCGAGCCACATCTATCTGAAGCAGGAGAACGGCAGCTACACACTCTTTCGTCCGCTAGTCACCGAAAGGTCACCATGGCAGCTATCATCAAGAAATTGCCATCGCTTCCCTCCGAACGCGCCCTGAAGATTATCGCCGGGCGCTGGAAGGCAATCGTGCTCTACCACCTCTTCAGCGGAGCAAAGCGGCTGTCGGAATTGAAAAAACTTGTCCCCGGCGTCAGCCAGAAAATGCTGATACAGCAGCTTCGCGAACTGGAGGAACATGGCCTGGTCCGTCGCGAGGTGTTTGCCGAAGTTCCTGCAAGGGTGGAGTACTCGGCGACCGATCTGGGATCAAGCCTGCAACCGCTCTTGCTTGCGCTGTGCCAATGGGGTCAACGCCACGCCGTAGAAACCRGTGACGGCAACCGGATTTCGCCCTGCGTCATAAAACCTTCACTTCGCCGGACTGCCGTCGAAACCGTCCACGACCGAGGTATCCGTTAACGAAGTCAGGCCTCCGCAGCCTTGTTTAGCCGGCTTGATTTCACCTGCCTGGGCTTCGGCAGAACGTGATTGAGCGCCGCCGTCATGATCTCCGCGGCGGCCAGGGCGGCGATCACCGCCGGGCGTTTGTCCTTCACCGTCGCGCCGCCGATCGGGCAGATGAGCCGGTCGAAAATATCCGGCCGGCCCATTTCGCGGGAGAGCCAGTTCTTGAACGTGGCGCGCTTGGTCTTCGAGCCGATCATGCCGACATAGGCCGCATCGTCGCGGCGCAACGCCTCGGCCGCGATCAGGAAATCCAGCGCATGATCATGGGTCAGGATGACGAAAGAGCTGCCCGGGGGTGCATCGCGCACCACCGCTTCCGGCATCGCCGTCAGGCAGGTTTCGACACCCTGCACGCTTGACGCCGACAATTCCTCTTCGCGGGTGTCAACCAGAACGGTGCGCACCGGCACCAGCGACAGAGCCATGGCCAGCGCATCGCCGACGTGACCTGCCCCGAAGACGTAGACATGCGGTCGCTCTGCCATTTCGCGGTCGCTCCGTGCAATCAGAAAGGCGGCGATATCCGGGGTTACCCCGGTAAAGGACAGGCCGACACGGCCGCCGCAGCATTGGCCGATTTCCGGCCCCAGCGGGACGCTCATGGCCTCCGCCGGGACGCCCTGCCGCAAGGCTCTGCGGGCGTGGTCGATCGCCATATATTCGAGCTGGCCACCGCCGACGGTTCCAAACAGGCCGTCCTCAGCCACCAGCATCCACGCATCGGTATCACGCGGCGTCGAGCCGGCCGCACCCGTCACCTCGACGAACACGCAGTCCGGCTCGCGGCGCAGAAAATCCCTGATGTCTTCGCGTCTGGCAGCCATGCCGTTCACCCATTCTTTGCCGCGCGGCGCAGCCGCTCGATGGCAAGCAACACCCGTTCCGGCGTTGCCGGCGCATCGATGCGCGGTGCGATACGATACTCCGCAACGCTCGCCGCCGCCATCGAGATCGCTTCCAGCACCGAGATCGGCAGCATGAAAGGCGGCTCGCCGACTGCCTTGGAACGGCGGATCGTCTCTTCGCGATTGACAGACCATTCGGCGAGCTTGACGTTGAAGATGCGCGGCCGGTCGGAGGCGAGCGGAATCTTGTAGGTCGATGGCGCATGGGTTCTGAGCCGCCCCTTGGCATCCCACCACAGCTCCTCCGTCGTCAGCCAGCCCATGCCCTGCACAAAGGCGCCCTCGACCTGGCCGATATCCAGCGCCGGATTGAGCGACTTGCCGACATCATGCAGCACGTCGCTACGATCCACTTGATATTCACCTGTCAGCGTATCGACGCTGACCTCGGAGCAGGAGGCGCCATAGGCGTAGTAGAAGAACGGACGGCCCCGGCCCTCGGAGCGGTTCCAGTGGATCTTCGGCGTCTTGTAGAAACCCGCCGCCGAAAGCTGGATGCGGGAGCCGTAGGCAGTTCTAATGAAGTCCGAAAAGGCGATGCGCTCGGCGCCAATGCGGATCGTATTCGGCTCGAAGGCGACATCGCCTTCGCTGACGCCCCAGCGTTCGGCGGCGAACGTCACCAGCCGCGCCTTGATCTGCTGGGCGGCATTGGCGGCGGCCATGCCGTTGAGGTCGGAACCGGAAGAGGCGGCCGTCGCCGAAGTGTTCGGCACCTTGCCGGTCGTCGTCGCCGTCACCTTGATCCGGTTAAGATCGACCTGGAATTCGTCGGCCACCACCTGCGCCACCTTGGTATAGAGCCCCTGGCCCATCTCGGTGCCGCCGTGATTCAGATGGATCGAACCGTCGGCATAGATATGCACCAGCGCGCCGGCCTGGTTGTATTCCGTCTTGGTGAAGGAAATGCCGAATTTGACCGGCGTCAGCGCGATACCGCGCTTGATGACTTGGCTCTTGCGGTTGAAGGCGAGAAGCTCTTCGCGCCGCGCAGCATAGTCACAGGAGGTTTCCAGCTCCTCGATGATGCGACCGATAATGTTGTCTTCGACGGTCTGGTGATAGGGCGTCAGATTGCGCCCCTCGCCGCCGTAAAAATTCAGCTTGCGGATTTCGAGCGGATCCTTGCCGAGCGCATAGGCCACGTCCTCGATCATCCGCTCGCCGCCGACCATGCCCTGCGGACCGCCGAAACCGCGGAAGGCGGTGTTGGAAACGGTGTTGGTCTTGAGCGGCCGCGAGCGCAGCCGGACGTGCGGATAGAAATAGCAATTGTCGGCGTGAAACAGCGCGCGGTCGGTGACCGGGCCGGAGAGATCGGCCGAGAAGCCGCAGCGAGCCGAAAAGGTCGCGTCAACGGCCTCGATCCGGCCGTCATCGTCGAAGCCGACCTTGTAGCCGACATGGAAGTCATGCCGCTTGCCGGTCGCGGTCATATCGTCGTCGCGATCCGGGCGAATTTTCACGGCACAGCGATATTTCTTCGCGGCCAGTGCTGCGACGGCGGCAAACAGGTTCGCCTGCGTTTCCTTACCGCCGAAGGCACCACCCATGCGGCGGACATTGATCGTCACGGCATTGGAGGCGACGCCGAGCACCTGCCCGACCATGTGCTGGGTCTCGCTTGGATGCTGGGTCGAGGAATAGACCAGGATCTCGTCGTCTTCGCCGGGAATGGCAAAGGAGATATGGCCTTCGAGATAGAAATGATCCTGCCCGCCGATGCGCATCTCGCCTTCGAGAACGTTTTTCGACTTGGCAAAACCGGCAGCGATGTCGCCGCGCTCCAGCTTCAGGGGATCGATGACCAGCGGATAGTTGGCGGCGGCGGCCTCCAGAACGTCGGTGACATGCGGCAGGTCGCGGTACTCGATCTGGACCTTGGCGGCAGCGCGGCGGGCCAAATCGCGGGTTTCGGCGATGACGGCGAAGATCGGCTGGCCGTGAAACTCCACCTTGCTGGTGGCAAAAACCGGATCGTCGTGCTTGTGCGCCGGACTGACATCGTTCTCGCCGGTAATGTCATCGGCCGTCAGGACGCCAATGACGCCCGGCGCGGATTTCACCGCTTCGAAATCGATCGACAGGATTTCGGCATGGGCGCGCTGCGACAGGCCGAGATAGGCGTGCAAAGTGCCGGCGGGTTCGGGAATGTCGTCGATATATTCGGCGGTCCCCGTCACATGCTTGTGACCGGATTCGTGGCGTTCGTTTTCGTGGACGCCGCCGCGGATGCGGTCGATGGGCTGCATGACATTCATGGTTTTCTCCTCACACAGCCTGCTTGCGATCGAGCCGTACCGGCGCGTCGCCTTGCGTTTCCAGATAGAACCGGCGCAGAAGGTTTTTCGCGACCAGCAACCGGTAATCCGCCGATGCCCGCCAATCCGTCAGCGGCGTATAGTCGTTGCCGAGGGCGTCCATCGCGGTGTCGATGACCGCTTCGGTCCAATCGGCGCCGATCAACGCCGCCTCTGCATGGTCCGCCCGCTTCGGCGTGCCGGCCATGCCTCCGAAGGCAATCACAGCGTCGGAGACCTTGCCGTTTTCATCAAGGGCCAGGCGGAAGGCGCCGCAGACGGCGGAGATATCCTCGTCCAGCCGCTTGGTGATCTTGTAGACCGCATAGCGCGCGTTCTCATTCAGGAACGGGATACGCACGGCCTCGACGAATTCGCCGGGCCGGCGGTCCTGCTTGCCGTACTCGATAAAGAAACTTTCGAGCGGCACGGTGCGCTGCACCTTGCCCTTGCGCAGCACGACGGATGCACCGAGCGCGATCAAGGCCGGGGGCGTGTCGCCGATCGGCGAGCCGTTGGCGATATTGCCGCCGATCGTGCCCATGTTGCGCACCTGCTGGCCACCAATGCGGTTCCATAGTTCGACGAGCTGCGGAAAATGTTGTGATATCAGCGGAAAGGATTCGGTGTAGCTGACGCCGGCGCCGAATGTGATGCCGGTGTCATCGACCGCGATGCGGCGCAACTCGTCGAGATGGCTCAAATGCACGACGGGCGAGATGTCGCGCATGAACTTCGTCACCCACAGTCCGACATCGGTGGAACCGGCGACGATGCGGGCATTGGGCTGCGCCTCATAGATTTCGGCGAGATCATCGACGGAGGCCGGCAGCAGGAAGCGCTCGGAACCTTCACCGATCTCGACGCGCTTGCCGTCCTTCAGCCCCTCCAGTTTCTCAACGATCGTTGCTCGCTCGGCGACCAGCGGGTCCCGATCGAGATCGCCGATCACCGACACGGCCTCGGCGGCACGGATGATGGCGGCATAGCCGGTGCAACGACAGAGATTGCCCTGCAGCGCCTTCTCGATCTCGGTCACCGAAGGTTTTGGATTTTCCATCCAGAGGCCGTAGAGCGACATGACGAAGCCGGGCGTGCAGAAACCGCATTGCGAGGCATGCGTATCGACCATTGCCTGCTGCACCGGATGCAGCGGCCCACCGGGCACGGCGAGCGAATCCACCGTGACGATATGGCAGCCATCGAGCGAGCCGACGAAACGGATACAGGCGTTGACGCTCTCATATTTCAGCCGCCCATCCAGCAGGCGTCCGACCAGCACGGTGCAGGCGCCGCAATCGCCTTCGGCGCAGCCTTCCTTGGTGCCGCGCAGATTGCGGTCGAGCCTGAGGAAATCGAGCAGTGTCTGGACCGCCGAAACAGCCGAGAGTTCGACCAGGCGATGATTGAGCAGGAAGCGGATGGAGCTGCGGATCTGGACGGTCATGGCTCAGCTCCCGCGATAGGTCGAATAGCTGTAGGGCGAAAGCAGCAGCGGCACATGGTAGTGCGCCGACACGTCTGCGATGCCGAAGCGGATTGGGATGATGTCGAGGAACGGCACTTGCCCGGCCTCATGGCCGAGGTAATCGCCGGCGTGGAAGCGCAGTTCGTAGGTTCCGGATTTCATCGCATCGCCATTCAACAGCGGCGCATCGCAGCGGCCGTCGTCGTTGGTGCGGGCGGAGCCGATCTGCTCGGCGCGCTCGCCTTCGATGCGAAAGAGATCGATGCGCAGATTTTCGGCGGGTTTGCCGAGCGCCGTGTCGAGCACGTGGGTCGTCAGCCGGCCGGCTGTTCCAGATTGCATGCGTTTCACCTCCCGAAGACTGCATTCATTCGGCCACTATCCGTCACTCCACTTCCCTTCGGTAGCAGGCTGATCGTTCGAGACTTTCAAAATTTTGAGGGGGAATGGCGCGCGCGTTTTGCAGTTAGAAATTGGCCAATCGAACGTTTTGGGAGGAATGATTTCATGAGATATCCGCGCGATCTCCAGGGTTACGGCGCAACAGCGCCGAACGCCGCTTGGCCGGACGACGCCCGCATCGCCGTGCAATTCGTCGTCAACTACGAAGAGGGCGGCGAAAACTGCGTGCTGCACGGCGACATCGCCTCGGAAGCCTTCCTGTCGGAAATCGTCGGCGCCCAGGCCTGGCCCGGCCAGCGCCACTGGAACATGGAATCGATTTACGAATATGGCGCCCGCGCCGGCTTCTGGCGGCTGCACCGGCTGCTGACCGACCGGGATGTCCCGGTCACGGTTTATGGCGTCGCAACCGCCTTGAAACGCTCCCCGGAACAAGTCGCGGCGATGCAGAGTGCCGGCTGGGAAATTGCCTCGCACGGGCTGAAATGGGTCGAGCACAAGGACATGGATCCGGCTGAGGAGCGCAAGCAGATCGCAGAGGCGATCCGGCTGCATACGGTCGTGACCGGCGAGCGGCCGCGCGGCTGGTATACCGGCCGGTGTTCGGAAAACACCGTCGATCTCATCACGGAAGAAGGCGGCTTTGCCTATGTCTCCGACAGCTATGCCGACGACCTGCCCTACTGGCATGAGCACGGCGGCCAGCACCAGCTCGTCATTCCCTATACGCTCGATACCAACGACATGCGCTTTGCCACCGCCCAAGGTTTCAACAGCGGCGACCAGTTCTTCAGCTACCTGAAGGATACGTTCGACGTGCTCTATGCCGAAGGGGCGCAAGGCGCGCCGAAAATGATGAATATCGGCCTGCATTGCCGGCTGGCCGGGCGGCCGGGACGCGCGGCCGCACTGGCACGGTTCATCGACTATGTGAAGAGCCATGACAAGGTCTGGATCGCCCGCCGCATCGATATCGCCGATCATTGGGCAAAGGCCTTTCCGTTCAAGCCGAATGAAAACCGCCCGTCGCGTCTTGCCGAAGAGATTTTCGTTACCCGCTTCGGCGGTGTCTTCGAACATTCCGACTGGATCGCCAAGCGCGCCTTTGCAGGCGAACTGGCTGCGGCCAACGATACGGCCATCGGCCTGCATGCGGCGTTGACGRCCGTCTTTCGCGGCGCGAGCGAAACCGAGCGGCTGGCGGTGCTCAATGCCCACCCGGACCTCGCAGGTAAACTTGCGCAAGCCAGGCGCCTGACCGAAAGCTCGACCAGCGAGCAGGCTTCCGCCGGGCTTGACGCACTGACGGACGCAGAGCGCGAGCAGTTCAACATTCTCAACGGCCGTTATGTCAAAACGTTCGGCTTCCCCTTCATCATCGCCGTGCGCGGTCTTGGCAAAGCCGACATTCTGGCGGCCTTTCAGCGCCGCATCGGCAATGACTGGCAGACGGAGTTTCAAACGGCCTGCCGCCAGGTCGAGCGGATCGCACTGCTCCGCCTGACCGACATGCTGCCGAACTGAGGAGGGAAGACGATGAAAACGATCGACATCAAGCCGCTGACCCGCGAGGCTTTTGCGCCGTTTGGCGAGGTGCTGGAAACCGAAGGCGCACACAACTTCCCGATCAACGCAGGTAAATGCGTGCGTTATCATGATCTTGCCAAGATCGAGACGACGGGCGAAAAAGCCCGTCCGATGATCAGCCTGCTGCGCGGCGAGCCCTATCCGCTGCCGCTGGAACTCACCATGGTCGAACGGCACCCGTTCGGCAGCCAGGCGTTCATTCCACTCAGCCAGCATCCTTTCCTGGTGGTTGTTGCCGAGGAAACGCCGAATGGTCCGGGCGAACCGATCGCCTTCAAGACGGCGCCGGGACAGGGCGTCAACATCGGCCGCAACGTCTGGCACGGCATCCTGACGCCGCTCGACGGCATCTCGGATTTCGCCGTGGTCGATCGCGCCGGTGAAGGCGTCAATCTGGAAGAGCATTTTTATAAGACACCGTTCTTGATCCGCTGAACCTTCCAGCATTGTTAAGGTCGGGCCATCGCGCCCGCACCTCAACCGCCGAAAAAAGTTCTGCGGAACGATGTCGATTTCCGAAAAGCCCGTTCGTCGTTAGGATGCCAGGCCGATAAGGCCGGCTCTAACAAGGAGACTGACGATGCGCGTGATGGTGTTAGTGAAAGCGACCGAAGACAGCGAAAAGGGCTTTGTCCCGACGGCCGAGACGACCGCCATGATGGAGGCGATGGGCAAATTTAACGACGAACTGCGTGAAGCCGGGATCTTGCGCGAAGCCGATGGCCTCAAGCCTTCCTCGGCGGGCAAGCGTGTTGCGTTCAATGGTCCCGGCCGCACGGTCATCGACGGGCCTTTCGCCGAGACCCGTGAGCTGGTCGCCGGCTTCTGGCTCTGGGACGTCAAGGACATGGACGAGGCGGTCGCCTGGGTGAAGCGCTGCCCCAATCCCATGCCGGGACCGAGCGAGATCGAAATCCGGCCGCTGTACGAGATGGCTGACTGGCAATGAGAGTTTGATGCTGGAGATCACGGGAATCCGTGACCGGGCACCTGCGACACTGAGTGGCAACCGCGACTGCCGGCCGAGGCCCTTTATGGCTTTGGCCGGCAAAGCTGCATGACTGCAGGCGAGAAACACCAGGCGATCGAAGCGGTTCTTCGCATGGGCGCCCTCTCAAAAAGTTAGTAAAGTGTCTTCTTGTATTCTTCTTCGAGTTCGGCATCTATTTGGCGCATCTCATGACCGCCGCTTGGAGCGCCAGTTGTCTGATCCAGAATGATCTTTGAAAGCGACGGCATCTCGTCGCGGCCTTGAAAATGATCCGGGTTTCACAAATGAGAGCGCCGGAATGCCTTGACGCAATGCATCAAGACCTCACTCACCTTGACCACAATTGCCAGTTTTGGAATGCGATCCTTAACACTCATGCTCTCGAGAATTTCAGGGTCGGTCACCAGGCTGGCCTGCCCATTTACGCGCTATCGAGACGGTTGTTGCCTGGCCGGTCCGGTATCGCCAACGTGTGTTGATCAAGAATTTTGACAAAGCCAACCGGGTCGCGGCGAGGACTGACATCAGCCTTTCCATGCAAATTCTGTGTGCCGATGCATATGAATGGCGAACGCTCGATGAGGCTCGTTGAGCRACGGCCTTGGACTAGCAACAGCGGTCGGGGACCAGTCGCGAAAAACCGGGCCGCAGTGGATGCGGCCCGGTCCAGGTTCTGACGTATTGACGAACGGGATTATCGTTTACCCGCCATCCGATCCATCACTCCGCGAAGAACGCGAAGCGGATGACGAACAGGACGGCGACGATCAGGGTTGCCGGGTGGACGGCGCGCCATTTGCCGGTGAACGTCTTCAAGACGACATAGCTGATGAAGCCGAAGGCAAGGCCGTTGGCGATCGAGTAGGTGAAGGGCATGGCAAGTGCGGTGAGCGCTGCCGGTGCGGCTTCGGTCAGGTCTTCCCAGTCGACTTCCGTCAGTTCGCGCATCATCAGGCCGGCCACGTAAAGCAGCGCCGGTGCCGTCGCATAGGTGGGCACGGAGCCCGCCAGCGGCGAGATGAACAGCGAGGCAAGGAACAGCACGGCGATGACGAGAGCCGTCAGGCCCGTGCGGCCGCCGGCCTGAACGCCCGACGCGCTTTCAACATAGGCGGTGGTGCTGCTGGTGCCCATCAGCGAGCCGGCAACGATGGCCGTGCTGTCGGCCAGAAGCGCGCGGCCAAGCCGGCTCCGCTTGCCTTCCTGGATCAGGTTGGCGCGCTTGGCAACGCCGATCAGCGTGCCCGTGGCGTCGAACACTTCGACCAGGACGAAGACCAGGATGACGTGGAGCAGACCGCCATGCAGGGCACCGACAATGTCGAGCTGCAGGAAGGTCGGCGCCATGCTCGGCGGCATCGAGACGACGCCCTGGAACTGGCTGACGCCGGTTACCCATGAGAGCACGGTCACAGCGAGAATGCCGATCAGGATGGCCCCCTTGACCCTGAGCGCATCGAGCACCGCGATGACGAAGAAGCCGAAGATGGCGAGCAGCGGCCCGGTTGCCTTCAGGCTGCCGAGCCCAACCAGCGTTGCCGGATTGTCGACGACGATGCCGGCGTTCTTCAGGGCAATGATGCCGAGGAAGAKGCCGATACCGGTGGCAATGGCACTGCGCAGCGAGTGCGGAATGCCTTGGATCAGCCAGCCGCGGATACCCGTCACCGTCAGGAAGACGAAGATCAGGCCCGAGATGAAGACCGCGCCCAACGCCTGCTGCCAGGTGAAGCCGAGCGCCGCCACGACCGTGAAGGCGAAGAAGGCGTTGAGGCCCATGCCCGGCGCCATGCCGATCGGCCAGTTGGCAACCAGCGCCATGACGGCCGAGCCGAGGGCTGCGGCAATACAGGTCGCCACGAAAATCGCGTCGCGGTCCATGCCGGTGGTCGACAGAATGTCCGGGTTGACGAAGATGATGTACGACATCGTGAGAAATGTCGTCAGGCCCGCGACCAGTTCGGTGCGGACCGTGGTATTGTGCTCACTCAGCTTGAAGAGCCGTTCAAACATATTTCCTCCCTTGGCCGGAAAAATCCATCCCCGGCGCATGCCACTGGCTGAACCGCCTTCTCCTCTGGCGAACCAACCACAACTGTACCGATTTCAAGCCGACTTGGCTTGTCAGGGCCCGTGCCCGATCAGTATCCCGCCGCCCTGCAAGGGTGCCGGATGTCTCATTTACGGTTTTATGATTGTGCGTTTTCGCGCGCCGGATCGCTAGCCGTCCATTTCGACGCGGCAAGCGAAAGACTTTCAAATTTTTCGGAGGACGGTATAGGGCCTCGAAATCATTTCATGGGCATCTGCAGCCAAGTCAAGCGCGGCTCAACTGCGTTCGATGTCGCGGCGCAGAACGATCGAGGTGGTGAGATCATCGACATTCTCCATAGTCGCCACTTCGTTTCTCAGTTCGTTCAGCGCGTTGATCGATCCGACTTCGACCTCGACGACGAGATCGAGCTGGCCGCTGACCGACGACACCTTGCGGACGGAGGAGAAACCCGCCAGCCGGTCGAGCACGCCGATGGAGGGCGTCTTCTTGAGGGTCAGCAACAGGAAAGCATGGACCTGGCCTTCATCGAGCTGGCCGATATCGGCCCGATAGCCGCGAATGATCCCGGCCTTTTCAAGCCGGTTGACGCGTTCTGTCGTTGCACTTCTGGACAGTCCGATGCGGCCCGCGAGCGACTTCATCGGGATGCGCGCCTCCCGCGACAGGATGCTGAGGATCGTCCGGTCGATCGCGTCTGTGTCCTGCATGATTTCCACTTTCGAATGGGCCGACAAGATGACGGTTATTATAAACATAATGCCGGTGCAACCGGCATATTGCCGGGTGCATGGTTTGGCCGCCCGTGTAAATCTGAAAGCAACGAGGAACGATCATGACCGATATGCTGAAGACTACACCGGATTTTTCCATTGAAGACGCAAAGCGCCTGCTTGCCGAGCACTATGGCCTCGACGGTTCGCTGTCGCCGCTCGACAGCGAACGCGACCAGAATTTCAAGGTGACGGCCAGGACTGGCGGGATCTATATCCTCAAGATCGTCAACGCCGCCGAACCCCCTGTCGAGAGCGACTTCCAGACAGCGCTTCTGAGCCATGTCGGCGAGCACGCGCCTGACCTGCCTGTTCCGCATAYCCGCCCGACCATTTCAGGCGCAAGCCTTGGCGAGACGACAAGCGCTCACGGCGTGCGCCACCTGCTGCGCCTTGTCGGCTGGGTGCCGGGCATGCCGCTTGCCCAATCCGCCCGCAGCGAAGAAGCGCTGACGTCGCTGGGCCGGCTGCTCGGCCGTTTCGACACCGCCTTGCAAGGGTTCATGCATCCCGGCGCCCTGCGCGATCTCGACTGGAACATCCGCAATGCCGGCCGCTCCGCCGACAGGCTGCAGCACATTGCCAGCGCCGGCGACCGTGCGCTGCTGGAGCGGTTCCTTACCCGTTTCAACACAGTGATCGAGCCGAAACTGCCGAAGCTGCGCTCGACGGTTATTCATAACGACGCCAATGACTGGAACGTGCTTGTCGCCGATGACGATCATGACCGTATCGCCGGCCTGATCGATCTCGGCGACGCACTCTATGCACCCGTCATTGCCGAAGTCGCCATCGCTGCCGCCTATGCCGGGCTCGACCATGCCGATCCGATCGGTGCAGCAGCGGCCATTGCGCGGGGCTTTCATGCCGAATATCCGCTGCTCGAAGAGGAAGTCGAACTTCTCTATGATCTCATCGCCATGCGGCTGGTCACCTCGGTGACGATCTCAGCATCGCGCCACGCCCATACCGGCGGCAACCCCTATCTCGCCATCAGCGAAAAGCCGGCCTGGACGTTGTTGCGCAAGCTCGATGCGATGAACCCGCATTTCGCCACGGCGATCCTGCGCCATGCCTGCGGCTTCGAGGCAACGCCGGGCACGCGCACCGTCACCGCCTGGATCGATGCAAACCGCAAGACGCTTCACCCGTTGCTCGACCGCCCGGCCGCAACCTATCCGGCCGCTCTCGTGCCTTATGCCGATCCGCAACATCCAATGACTGTCAAGTCCGCTGGCCAACAGCCGGATGAGGCGCAGGCGATCTGGGAGGCCTATTGCGCCGAACGCGGCGTCGATCTCGGCATCGGTCCCTGGGGCGAGGCGCGCACTGTCTATTCCGGCGATATGTTCGTGTCGCGGCTGATCGAGAATACCCGCCGTATCCGCCATCTCGGCCTCGACCTGTTCATGGCGGCGGGCACCAAGCTCTACACGCCTGTCGCT